>NZ_JABXJH010000029.1:0-55581 GCF_013373675.1 Bacteroides sp. L10-4 | reverse complement strand
AGTTGCAGTCTGATTCAGCCTATAGTCATTTAAGACTAGTGTCAAAGTTAGTTCACTGCAACTCTACTTTTCAAATATACACTTATATTTTGTTGTGATATTTAATACTGCAAATGTAAATGTGTCAAAACCAATAACATCCGTAGTATCATCTCCCCAGTCAACAGTGAAAGCAGCGTTGCAATAATTCCCTTCCGGCGAGGATTCTCCAATAGCTTTAATAGACTACCAGACCGGAAAGGTGGGTGATTTTGTTAAAAAGAGGGTTTTGACACACCTTCATTACGTATCTGCAAACATTAATGAAGTACAAGGTCACTTTACAATAAACTCATATCTTCCTGCCATCAGTTTCACCACCCGTACATTCTTGGCCTTGTCAGGTAGAGTGAGTGTAGCCGTACTGTTAGCGGGTACTGTAACTTCGTAATGCACACATTTCCCTTTCCATTCCCAGCGAGAAACGATTTCACCGTAAGGTGAGCGATGACGGGCCTCAAACCGCTTCAATTCCTTTATGAAGTGGGGACGAAGCAGAATGTTCTGAAAACCGGGTTGCGCGGAATCAGGGAAAATACCTCCCAGCCCCTTGTAGAACCAGGCACCTATTTCACCGAACATCATATGGTTGTCCGAGATGTCATGAGTAGCCTGCAGGTCCCAGTTTTCGAGCAGCGTGGTAGCACCGTTCACCATCCACCAACCCCATGAAGGATAAGTGTCTTGTACAGCCACCTTATAAGCTGTTTCAGCATAGCCGTTTTCGCTGAGTGCATTCAAAATGGCTTTAGCTCCCAACACACCCACATCCAAGTGAAAATCGTTCTCCTCCACCTTATGTGCCAGGTTAGCTGCCACTTTTCCTATCAACTCTTCGGGCACAATCTTCCATTGCAAGGGAACGCTCAATTCGGTTTGTGAACCTTCGGCATAGATGCCTGTTTCCCGATTCAGGAACTTATCATTGACAGCTTGCTTTATTTCCTCCGACAAGGCATTATAATATTCGTAATCGGCTTGTTTGCCGAAGAGTCTGGCAGCAGCGGCCAAAATCCTGGTGTCTACATAAAAGTAGACCGAAGAAGTCAACTCCTTATTGGATTTTGACTTTACCGGCACCCAGTCTCCGCGCCCCCAGGTAGTGAGATGATTGTCAGAGATACGTTCCACATAATCTACATAGCGTTTGATGTTCTCGTAACAATCGCTCAAGGGCTTGCTATCACCGTAGAAGAGGTAGATATTCCAAGGGATGATGGCAATAGTACTAGTCCAGTCCAGCCCGTTGTCCGTGCCATACCCCCATCCGCCGGTGGGAATGATATCGGGCAACACTCCGTTGGGCTGCTGCTCGTCACGATGGTCGGCCAGCCATTTTTCGTAAACGGTAATTCCATCAAAGTTATAAAATGCTGCCTCAATGGCGAAATGACCGTCACCGGTCCAACCGTTCTTCTCGCGCTGAGGGCAATCGGTGGGATAGCCCATGAGGTTGGAAAGGTAAGAGTGATTGGCGGCATGGAGCAGCTTGCCTATCAGTGGGGTTGAAGATTCCAAGCTACCCACTGCCGGCACATCACTGTGCACGAAGCAGGCAGTCAAGCTGTTTTGGTGAAGCTCAACAGGCTTGTCTGCCACTACCTCCACATAACGAAATCCCTTGTAGTTAAATCGGGGCATGAACTCATCCTCTTCTCCACTCAGAACGAGAATATCCGTCTGGAAAGGCTCTTTCTCTTTATCGCCCCGGAAGTAGACATCAATATTCGAGAGATCGAGGCGACCATTCGGATGCAAGCGTTCGCCGTGTTTGATTCTGACTTCCGTTCCCCTTTCGCCCGAAAGACGAATACAAGTCACACCGGACATATTCTGCCCGAAATCATAGATGTATGTTTTCTCGTCCACTTTGCGGAAAGAGACGGCGGGGAAAGTCTTTACATTACGGATGGGGCGTACTTGCTGGGCAGTGACATTGGAAGAGGGTGCACTCCGATAACCTACTCCGCGCCACTTGGAGTCATCAAATTCCGGAGTACTCCAGCCTTTCTGCTCCAGACGTGCATCGTAGTGCTCGCCAGTATAGATACTGTTGAAGGTGATTGCACCCGAGGCTGTCCGCCAACTGAGATCGGTGGGAATAGTTTCCACGCTTCCGTCGGTGTAGGCAATGCGCAAGTCCAGACAGAAAGCGGGACGGTTGCGCCAAGGAGCACGGTCGAAGTCCCACACAGCTTTGGACTGATGGTTATACCAACCGTTGCCCAAAAGTACGCCAATGGCGTTGTCACCGTTCTGTAATTGCGAGGTCACATCATAAGCCACATACAGGTTGCGGCGGTCAAAGCGGGTATAGAGAGGGGCAAGGCAGTGGTCTCCTATCTTCTTTCCATTGATGTAAAGCTCATATAGCCCGGCAGCGGCAATATAGGCACGCGCCGACTTTACCTTTTTGCCAGTCTTGAACTCTTTTCGGAAGTAAGGGGCAGGCCCATAATGAATATCCTTTCCATCGCCAATCCAAGCACCTTGCCAATGTTGCATCCCCATCATGCCCGTTTCAAAGTAAGAGACAGGAGAGGCAGTCTCCTTATGTTTCATGTCACTGCAGATTACTTTCCAATAATATTTAGTGAAAGGCTGCAGTTTCTTGCCCCCATAGGCCACAAGCTGATTACGGGAATTGTTCTTCCCACTATCCCACATCCTGCCGCAGCCGTTGGCTACATTCAACGAGTCTTCGTCTACCACAACCCGCCAGGAAGTCTGCACAGCTCCTTGCCTACCATCTTCCATCCGCCAAGAAAAGCGTGGGGCGGGATTGTCCACACCTATAGGTCTGTCAAGATGTTCGCTCCTCAGATCAACCAGACGAACCGGATTCTGCCCTTGTACAGTAATGCAAGCAAAGAATGTAAATAGAAGCAGTATATTTCTTTTCATAACTCCATTGTTTATCTATTCCGTAGTAATCACCAGTTCCTTGCCCTCCCTCAGTTGGTCATGGGTGATAAAGTAACCGTCAATCTTTTTACCGTTATAAGTAATGTCAATAATCTTCTTGCCGCTTCCTTTCTTCACAATCGTAAAGGGACGACCATTCAGATTGAACGTCACTTTATCGAACAAGGGAACAGTAACAATATATTCAGGATCGGCAGGCGAATAAGTGTAAAGTCCAATAGCATTGAGCACATACCACGAAGACATCTCGCCGGCATCATCCATCCCTGCATAAGCCAGCTTGTCGGCACCCATGTCATAGTAGTGGTTCATCAGGCTGTCGAGAATGCATTGGGCTTTCTCTTGTTTGTCTATGAAATAATAGGTGTAAGGAATGCTGTGTCCCGGCTGGTTTCCGTGGCAATAGTTTCCGATGAATCCGGTCAGGTTGTGGGCCTCGTAACCTCTCCACGGTTCGCTGAATAAGGAATCCAGTTTAGCCTCCACCGCCTCTTTACTGGGATAGAGCTTAATCATGCCTTCGGGGTCGTGGGGGGCGAAGAAGAGGGCGTTCCATGCATTGGCCTCACGGTACATGTACTGGTAATAGGGATAATACGGATCGAAATCCTGAATCCAGCTACCATCGTCAATCTTACCTCTCCAAAAGCCGGTAGAGGGGTCGAATAGCGTCTTGTAGTTGTTGGAGCGTTCCATCATCAGTTTGTAGTTGGCTTCATCTCCCAGCTCCTTGGCTACCAAGGCTACGGCATAGTCATCGTAAGCATATTCCTGGGTCTTGGTCACAGCCCCTTTGTATTCGTCCCATGTGGGTACATTCACTGTGTCTTTTTCAGCAATCCAACCTCGCTCCATATACTCATCCAAATAGCGACGTCCTCCTTTACCGGGCACCGTAGCATTTTTCAGTATCAGCTTATAAGCACGCTCCAGATCGAAGTTGCGCAAGCCTCGCAACCAGGAACCAGAGATGAAAGTGGAAGCGTGGTCGCCGTGGAAGAAGGTGGGCATGTAGCCGTCGCGTTTCTCGCCCTTGTCGGTGATGGACTTGATGACGTCACAAGTCACTTCGGGAGAAATCATGCCAAGAAGCACCAGTTTGTTGCGGTAATCATCCCAAAAAGAAGGGTCAGTGTAATAGTGGAAGCCGTTATTCACTACCTCGCCACGGACATCAGTATATTCATGATTCACATCGCTACGCAAAGCCGGCCACTTAAAAGCATGAAAGAAAGTAGAATAAAATAATCTCTTTTCACGTTCCGTGCCACCTGCGACTTGAATCTTGGAAAGGAGTGCGTCCCACGCGGCATCGGCTTCTTCTGCCACTTGTGCAAAACTTTTGTTCAACATCTCGGCCTTCAGATTCATTTGGGCGTTCTCTGCACTCACAAACGAGAAACCAGCCTTCACTTCCAAAGGTTCAACACCTTTACTGCCGACAAAACGCAGCACAGCCACTTCATGTTTGTCGTCTTTTACCATTTCCACCTGGCCTATTTTATAGTTGGTCTTAGCGTAAAAGTAGATTTTACCATCGCCATCCTGATAACCCGTGAAGGTATTGTCGTCAACCTTCTCAATCTTCCAATCGCGAACGTGATTGTTGGAACGGCGGATATCTACTAACAGTGACTTGTCATCTTCCTTGGCAAAGGTATATTTGTGGTAGGCACAACGCAAGGTACTGGTCAACTCGGCGTTCACTTTATAGCGTTCCAGATAAACCTGGTAATACCCCGGATGTGCGGACTCGTTCTCGTGACTAAACCCGGAGCAGTAATCGCCCGGAGCGATATTCCCCACCACGGGCAACATGGGAACATGCAGCAGGTTCCAGTGTCCCTTGGCGGTGTGCGAGAAACCATAAATCACGGTATCTTCGTACTGGTATCCCGCACCGCTGCGGAATTGGGTCACAGGAGTGAGTTGCACCATTGCGTTGGGCAACGTAGCGCCCGGATAGGTTTCAGCGCCCCAGGTACGCGCTTTCATCTTGCGTACATATCCCAGGTCTTCGGGTTCCCACAAGGTAGCCGTTCCCAAAAAAGGATTGACATAGCTTGTCAGTTTCTTCTGCGTGCCGCCACAACCCGTCAAAGTCATCAGGACAAACAGCAGGAATAGGTATCGGTTCTGTCTCATCGATTGCATTTTTTATAAGTATTGTTTTACTGTTTCCACTTTATCAAACGCTCATAAAGAAAGAAGAGGATGCATCAAAATACTCCTGAATAAGAGAGTCTTGACGCATCCTCTTCTTTAAGAGACCGTTTCTATTTTCTTTTCTCAATCTTACCGGCACCTTCCGAACTTGCTTTCAGAAGGAAGCCGAAAGAAAACCTGAACAGTTTCCAAATTACACAAATTATTTCAGACTCTTCTCAAAAAGGGCTTTGGCTTCAATCAATGTACAACCGCTGGTCTGTGTGGTCAGGTGGTTGTTGCCGCTGTTGTTCATCGCCCAGCTGGTGCTATACAACAGGTCGAGCTTGTTGATGCCCTTGCGCCACAACGTCTCGGCATTGTTGTTGAAGAAGGTGATGAATTTTTTCTTGTATGCAGGTTCCAAGCCCGGCTCCATAATCAGTTGCACATAGTAGCGCATGAAAATACCCTTAAACAGTCCGCCGTCACCGTCGCCTTCATCGCGCAACAGGTTGTTTCCGGTATCTATCATGTTACTGTTACTGATTCCGAAATTAGCGGCCTTGCGGGCATCTTTCAAGTAAGAGGCCTCCTTGGTAATCTTATACAGCTCGTAGGCGGTACCCAGGAATGTTCCCTGATTGTAAGAGAGAGAGAAGGAGCCGACCTCACCACTCTCACCGTTGATGTTGTCGTAGATAGCACCGGTGGCAGGGTTGAACAGGTGCTCACGCTCCCAATTATAAATCTCAAGGGCCCACTGCAGGTCTTCCTCGTTCTTGTTGATATTGTAGAGCCGTGCGGCAATCAGGCTGGCAGGACCGTTGGAGCAGGCATTCTTGCTCCAAGGCTGGTCGTGGGTCCAGGCGATGCCACCCCCTGCGTAGTCGTTCCAGCCGGTCTTTATCTCATTCCACATTTCTTGAGCGGTTTGCAGATACTTGCTGTCGTCGGTAGCTTCGTACAGACGAATCATGGTGAGGGCAATCCACTCCATGTCGTCGTAGAAATTGTTCCAATAACTGCCACCGTTCTTTGCCTTGATGCCGGTGTACCATTTATCGAACAAATCACTGTACTTGCTGTCGGCAGTACGATTATAGGCATCTATCATCACATCCATGGCATGCGCCTGAGGCCAGTAATGGAAATCCTTGATAGAACCATCATTTCCGTAGTTGAAGTAGTGCTCGCTCGCATTCCAGAAACGGTCTATCAGGGTCACGGAACTACTGTCGGCAGCCGCTTCCCAGTCTATGGTGTACCCCCCCTTGTCATACATGTACTCATCTTCTATCTCGCACGACTGAAGTGCCAAAAGAAGCAGGGGCAGACAAAATAATATTCTTTTCATAATCTCTTCTTAAATTAGTTGGCCAATTCCACTTTATGAGTATAGTTCTCCACATTGAATATCACGCTGATTTTGGTGATGGCACCCGGATTGTGACCATCGGCCGCACCGTCGAACTCGTTATTCAACTTCCACTTCTGATCCCACTGGTTGTCGGGAGTCTCCATGATATAGAAATAAGGATCTTCGGGAGTGGCTGCGCCCGGATTGGAGTCTGTGGTATTCTTGGTTCCCCAGAACTGTATGCTGCCGTCGGCATAGGTCATCAGAAACTTGTAACGTTGGTCGCGCCCCCATCCTTCTTGCTTGAACTCTATTTTATCCTGACCGCAGAACACACCGTTTCCTACATAAGGCAACTCAAAGGTAGCAGAACCGCTCGGGCAGAAGTAGAATTCCAGCTTGCTCACCTCCTTGACGGTTACAGATGCAATGGAGAAATCCATTTCGATGCGGTAAACACCCGTCTTTTCCACTGTTGTTTCGCCTTCGCCTTCCATAATCCGGTTGCCGTTGATGTAGAATGTCTTGGCACCTTCGGCTGCTCTATCTACCAATTTGTAAGTCTTTCCACCTTCTAACTTCGTAAAGACTTCGAACTTATCCTTTTCGGGTGAAGCACACGCCACAGCCTTGGAAGCATCCATACCACCTTCAGTAGCACTTCCGGTCAGGTAAAGCTGTGCCGGAATCTCTTCAAATCCCACCAAGCGAGTGATGGTGAGCTTCTTGCTTTCTTTCGCCATTACAGAATTCAAACCTCTGGACGCCATTACCGTCCAAACAAGAGTACCCGTCTCGCCACTGTTCAATCCGGCAGCCGCACCAACCTTGTTCAATATCTTGTGGCTGACGGTAGCATAGCTCAAAGAACCGCCATTGTCGGAAAGCACCTTGTAAATAGGCTTAGAAAAATCTCCTCCTTCCTTATCAAATACCACTTCATAAAGAGGGGTGCCGCTATCTTCGGCCTTGGCCGATTCCCATTCAAAGAACAGGCTGGCGCTGGCCGACGATTGCAAGACCACCTCCTTGCCGTCAGTGGGTTCATACAACTGATTTACTGAAGAAACTTTGGAGTCCTTGTATTCCATGTCTTCCGTACAAGACGTAGCAAAGAGGACTGCCGAAAAAAGAGCTATTGTTGAGAATATAGTTTTCATTGTTCTTTTGTTTTTAATGAGTTTAGACACACGTTAATTTCCATATCCCGGATTGTTAGGTGCCAGATTAGGATTCAAATTTATTTCACTGATAGGAACTGCCCAAAGGTAATCTCTTGCCTCCTCAAACTTGCGGGTATCAAGCTTGTTCTCGTCCACGAAGCTTGCACCACGCACCTTGCCCGACAAGTATTCGTTACCAGCCTTCCAACGCTTAATATCATACCAGCGCAAACCTTCCATCGCCATTTCTACACGACGTTCGTCGCGAATAATCTGCCTCATCTCTTCCTTGCTCTTTCCGGCAGGAAAGTTCAAGGCTGCATCGGCAGTGAATCCGGCACGCTCACGGATGGGACGGATGGTCTTGTTCCATACCTCTTCAGTCATACCGCTTGTTTCGTGAACAGCCTCAGCATACATCAGCAAGATGTCAGCATAGCGCATGACAATGATATTCATACCGGAATTCTGGTCACCGGGAGCCTGCGGATTATAGTACTTACGGGTGAAATAACCGGTAGAAGTGCCGTTTCCACCACCATCATAGGCATCGGTTCCCGAACCCGGACGGATGTTGATGACTACGTCCTTGCTACCATCGTCCACATTGCCGCTCCAGTCATAGCCATCATAAATGATAGTGGCTGTGAGACGTGGGTCACGATTGTCGTAAGGATAAGCAGCGTTATAATCTGTCCCGGCTTCGCTGATGGTCTTTCCGCTAAGCATCAGGTAGGTGTCTACCAACGATTGCTGCGGTACACGGCTCACGGCACGTCCGCCTCTTGACAAAGGAATCATGTCTACCATCTCACCCCAAGTAATCAAATTGGGTACATAAGAACGGTCCATGATAATCTCTTCATTGTACTCATTGGCTTCATCGAAAAGCCCGGCATAATCAGAAAACAGAGCGTAAGTACCATATTCGCCTTGCTTATTCATCAAGTTGTTGCAATAAAGCATCACATTGCTCCAGTCGCTATCCATCAGGTAGACCCGGGCCTGCAAAGCACAAACGGCACCTTTGGTAATCTTGCCCTTGTCTTCTTCGGGTAATTGGTCACGAGTGGGAAGCGCATCCTTGATGTCTTCCAATTCCTGATGAATGAAGCTGATAATAGTTTCACGGTCCGTACGACTTACACTCCGCGATTCTTCCAGCGTGATGTCTTCCGTAAAGAAAGGTACTGCACCATAAAGGTTAGTCAGGCGGAAGTAAAGGCTTGCGCGGATATAACGTATCTCAGCAATCATACGCGCTTTAACAGATGCGTCCATGTTGGGTACCAGATCCACCTTTTCAAGAAACACGTGGCAGGTCTTTATACCTCCGTAAAGGTCTTTCCATTCGTTCTTGAAGATGTCGAGCGAGGGAGTGGCCATACCCTTGCGAATGGCACGTTGATCGTCCACACTGCGACCGTCGTAAGCGTTGTCACTCAAACTTTCATCGCTCCACATACGGCCTGCATTGTACATCTGGCTATAAGCCATGTTCACCACATACTGAGCCTTGGTGGTGGAAGTCCAATAGGAGTTATCCGTAAATTTGTTTGTCGGTGCGTTCTCCATCTCGTTGCAACTGCAAAGCATCAGAACAGCCATTCCGGCAAAAGCTATGTATTTTCTTAGTTTCATAGTTATCTGTTGTTTTTAGAATTCAATGTCTATACCGAAACCGTAGTAACGGAGCGTCGGGTAGTTTCTACCGGAATTGGCGCCACTGTTACCCATCTTAGAGTCAAACTCAGAAGACTCGGGGTCAATAAACGAATTGTTACTGAAGGTCAGCAAGTTTTGCCCGTTTACATAGATACGTGCCTTTTCCATGCCTACCTTGCGGCTCCATGTTCTAGGGAATGTGTAACCAATCTGCAAGTTCTTCAGACGCAGGTATTTTCCATCCATCAAGAACAGGTCGGAACCTTGTCCGTTTCCGTAGTTGTTTCTGTTGGAAGTAGAACCCGGAGCAGTAAGTCTCGGCCAGCGTGCATCGATGTTGGTAGGAGTCCAGAAATCCAGTTGATGCTTATAGATGTTATAAGAGTAGTTGGCGTGGAACGGTTCAATCAATTCACCACGAAGCATCATGTCTCGCTTGCCCACACCCTGCCAGAACATACCGAAATCGAATCCTTTCCATTCCACATTGTAGTTGAAACCGAAAGTCAGGCGAGGGAAGGCGTTACCCAAGATGAACTTATCCTTCGAATCGATGATACCGTCTTCGTTACGGTCTACAAACTTCACGTCACCCGGCTGTACCTTTCCACCTACAGGGATAGCCGATGATTCAATCTCTTCATAGCTCTGGAAGAAACCGTCCATCTTGTAGCCGTAGTAAGACTCCAGCGGACAACCTTCACGGGTGATGCGGCTCAACTCTTCTATCTGCGAAATTCTTTCGTGACCGGGGAATTTCAGTACCTCATTCCAAGAGTCACCAAGGTTGAAACTGAAGTTATGGTTTGCGGCTCCCGTCTTCAAACGATAGTTGATAGAGAGGTCCCAACCTTGGTTCTGCATCTCACCAATGTTGTCCATCGCCATATCCGTACCGAATACCGAAGGTACGAGAGGCTTCATCAAGATGTCGCTCGTACGCTTGTAGAAATAGTCGAACGTCACATTCAAAGCGTTATTGAAGAACGAAGCATCCACACCGATATTGAAGGTCTTGGTCTTTTCCCAAGTCAAATTATCTTTACCTAACTTAAAACCTGCACCCGACACTGTCTGGTTGTTGTATGCGTAAGAGTTGTTGTATAGTTCGTAGACGGTAAAGCGATCATAAGTACCGATAGACTGATTGCCCAGTATACCGAAAGAGGTACGCAACTTCAAATCGCCCACACGTTCTTTGTAGGTCTGCATGAAGTTCTCCTCGCTCAGGCGCCAGCCCAACGAAACAGAAGGGAAGAAACCCCAACGGTAGTCTTTATGGAACTTGGAAGAGGCATCATAACGGAAGCTGAATTCAGCATAATATCTGTCTGCGTAAGAGTAGCCCACACGTCCCAACAAAGAAGTCAGACTGGTACGATTGGATCCGTCTACGAAAGTACTTCCGGTAATATTTCCTACAGTACTGTTGGTAATGTCTGTACCAATACCCAAGTCAGGGTCTACACCTTTCTTTTCAATATCATTGCTGGATGAAGTGAAGGATTCGTTGGTCACCCCGAAAAGTCCGGTGACATTGTGCTTGCCGAATGTCTTGTTGTAATCCAGCAATAATTGGGTATTGATGAGGTAGGCAGTGTGGTTCCAGTTGCTAGTTTTGTAGTCGGTATCCTTCACCGGACGCGGTTCGGTGGCCTCTTCATTCAAGTAATAGGCTACACCCAAATTGCGGGTAGAGCGCATGTCGTTTATCACATCCGCACCCAACACTCCACGCAATTTCAATCCGTCAATAAGCCGGAATTCAGCATTGACATTAGCGTTCAGATAATTGTTACGGAACTTGTTACGGCCACCGGCTTCCAATGCTCCCAATGGGTTGAATTCACTCAATACATCATTTAACAAATATCTTCCATCGTCCGATTTCATTTTGTAATAATAATAAGTAGGTACACGGGCAGCATCCACTTCCAAACTTCCACCGGTGGTACTTACACTATTATTACGTGTATAAGCCAAAATAGCATTCAGTTTCAAACGTCCCACTTCTGTGCTAACATTGGTACGAAAATTATAACGCTGCACGCCAAAGTCACTGTTGCCCACATAATTACTTTCCTGGTCATAATAGCCCATGGATACCATATAAGTGGTTTTATCACTACCTCCGGATACACTTAGATTATAATTCTGCTGTAAGGCTGTGCGGACTATCTGATCAAAAAACCAGCTTTCTTCATTTTGATGGGCAGCCAAGTCACGGATTTGATCGGGTGTATACAAAGGAGCCTCTCCGGCATTAGTGGCAGCTAAATTGCGCAAAGTAGCATTCTGATAACCTTTCACCGGCGAAAACAAGATATCCGGATTCTGCCATCCCATCATGCCACTTAACCGGACTGTCGCACGCTGGTTCTTCTTACCTTTCTTAGTAGTAACCAACACTACACCATTGGAAGAACGCGAACCATAAATAGCGGCTGTACCGGCATCCTTCAAGATAGAAATATTCTCAATATCATTGGGATTCAATTTATCGAAGCTACCGCCATCAGCTATCAATCCGTCGATAACGAAAAGCGGGCTGTTGTCGTTCACCGTACTGATACCACGGATATTGAAATTGGTTTTGCGGTCGTTCGGATTGCTGCTGCGCTGCTGGATAACCACATTGGGTGCAGCTCCTTGCAGGGCTTCGGTCATATTTGCCACGGGACGATCCTCAATCATGGAAGCTTTCACCTGGTCTACGGCACCCACGGCACTCTTGCGAGTAGTAGTACCATAACCGATGACAATAACTTCATCCAGCACCTTGGTATCTTCTTTTAAGACAACATTCAGTTGCTTTTGGTTTTTCACAGCAATTTCCTGAGTGGCATACCCCACATAGGAAAAGACGAGAACATCTTGGACACTACAAACAATGGAATAGTTTCCATCCACATCTGTAATGGTACCCACACCTTCTTTACCCTTGACAGTAACACTTACTCCAATCAGGCTTTCGCCGGTGGCATCCTTAACGGAGCCTTTCACCGTGGCATTACTTTGCTGCGCCACGGCAACACTCTCCACATGGGCATAAGCAGCGGGAGCCTGCGTCAGCATAGTCACAGCGGGCAAGGCAATAAGCCAGAACTTACAGTTCCCGCTTATCCGAGCCAGCAATGAACTTACTGTGTACACTCGATTCTTTTTCATATTTTTAAGATTAAACATTATAATAAATTGCGATAAGAGAAGAACACAAACAACATCAATGAGTAACCGGTTCATGTAATCTGTGTTCCAATCTTTATTCTAACGCACTTTATTGATTTTAAATGATTTCTGTTTTACAGACTGTTGAGCAAATTCACTTTACCCTCGTTCACCAATTTCAGAATCAGCTCTCCAAACAGCGTGTTCTGCCAAGCAAACCATGCTCGGGTAAAGTTAGCGGAGTCATCCTTGTGGAAAGACTCGTGCATGAATCCCGTACCGGCATCCGTATCCATCAGCATCTTGATGCAAGTCTTTATCTCCTCATCATTCTGGCTGGTGAATGCCTTCATCATGATACTCATGGGCCATACCATATCATAACCGATGTGCGGCCCCCCGATACCTTCGCCGGCTTTGCCTTTGAAGAAGTAAGGGTTACTGTCGCTCCACACAAAACGACGTGTATTCTGATAGATAGGGTCGTTTACGTCCACATCACCCAAATAAGGCATGGCAAGAAGGCTGGGGACATTGGCATCGTCCATCAACAGATGATTGCCGAATCCATCTACTTCAAATGCATAGATTGTTCCAAACTCGGGATGATTGTAAGTGGCATATTTCTTCAAGGCTGCCTCCACTTCAGCAGCCAAATCGGTACATTCCTTGGCCAAAGATGTTTCCTTGTTTACTTCCGTCAGAATTTCAGCAGCCTTTTTCAAAGAAGAGACAGCGAAAAAGTTGGAAGGAACCAGGTATTGAAGCGTAGTGGCATCGTCCGATGGGCGGAAAGCGGAAACGATCAGTCCCACCGGCTTGACCGGAGCACCCAAGCCGTCGTTATTCAACGTATCGAGGGCACGTTCCGTCTTGCGTTGGAAACGGTAAGGACCGACACCGTCCTTACGCTGCTGTTCCTTGAAAGTCTTCAGGATAGCAGTAATTGCCCTCATCCATTCACCGTCGAAGATACTGCTGTCACCGGTTACTTTCCAATACTGGTAGGCCAGACGAAGCGGGTAACAAAGAGAATCTATCTCCCATTTGCGCTCGTGCAGTTCAGGCTTCATGTCTGTCAAGTCAGTCATCCAGTTGCCCCCCGTAGGTCCGTCGTTGAAAGCATTGGCATACGGATCAATGTTGATGCAAAGGAACTGACGGCGGATGACACCTTCGAGCATCTCTTTCAATTGCGCATCATTGTTGGCCAGCTGCACATATGGCCACACCTGCGCACCGGAGTCGCGTAGCCACATAGCATGGATGTCACCGGTATAAACAAAAGTATCGGGTTTACCGTCCAGCATACGAAAGTGCACAGTAGTGTCAAGCGTATTAGGGAAGCAGTTCTCAAACATCCACGCCAACTTAGGATTGGTAAGCAGCTTCTTCACACGAAGAATCTCAGCTTCCACGGCTTTTGAGGTGAAAAGGCGTTTCTTCATTTTTGGACGATTGCTTTTGTAAGCAGCGGTCATCTGAGCATAGTTCTCCACACAAGTGTTGTCACCTTTCAAGGTAAAAGTGTCTGCCTTGGCATAGCCCTGCATACAGAGCATGGCAACAGCGCACAAGGTAATGTTTCTCTTTTTCATTAGGTATGATTCGTTTTTTTAATTATAAAGGCTGATTAGCGGACACGGCCAAACGCGCGTACATCTCTACCATGGCGGCTTGGGTAAGCAACCATTTACGATTGTCGCGGCTTTTGCCGGTGAAATCAGTATTGAAAAGGCCGTTATCTTCACGAGCATGTATCCAGGCATAGTCCAGGCTGCGGACAAAGGAATCAAGATAAGCCTTGTTTCCGTCTGTCTGATAGAGCTCCATGAAACCGCGCAACATAACAGCGGTGAACCACACATCGCCCTTCTTCAGCATATGAAACGGGGCTCCCTGTTCGGGGGTGAATTCCATGAAAAAATAATTATGACAAGCGGCGGCAATCGCTTGCGCATCCTTCAGATACTGCTCATTGCCGGTAAGCTGATAGAGCAAGGCAGCCGACTGCATCATCTGACCGCTGTTATAGGCAAATTTGGCACGTCCTATCTCACCGTCCAAACGCATGTTGTCGAAGTAAAGACAATCTGTTGTGTCCTGCAATGTTGCTTTAGTCCATTCGTACAGGCTCTTCCCTTTCTCAAAATAGGAGCTGTCTTGCGTAGCCTTGAAAAGTTTCAGGGCAAAGACGGAACCTGGGGCGTTGGAACAAGTGTTCTTTGATTCTTTCTTCTGTTCGCACCAGTATATACCCCCTCCCAAACAATCATCCATACCGCTTTCTATAAACTTCCAGATAAGCTTGGCGCTCTGCAGATAGTTCTCTTGGCGGGTCATCTGATAGACGTCCGCGAAGTCGATGCCGAGCCACACGTTGTCATCATAAAAGCGGTCGGACAACGGAGCGTCCTTGATGTAAGAAGCATATGCTTCGGGCATGCGACAGGTATCGAAATATTCAGCAAGTCCCGGAAGCACTTTCTCATCAAGTAACTTCTGATAGTTCCCGAAATCTTTCTTGTTATCTTTAGTAGCCTCCATCAGCGCATTCACTGCGGAGAAGGTACCGGAATAAGGCCACAAATAAGAGTAGAGATTGGGACGGTTCTTCTGTTCCTCGGAAGCCAGATAAGTGGCGGTATAGCCTTCCACGTCCGAAGGGTAATTCTCACGCAACAGACAAGTGCCCGGTGCGGAATAGTGAGCATATAAGGAATCAAGTGTTTGTGTTGATCTGACCAGCATTACGTTGTCCGCTACAGCCGGTTCTTTCTGTGTCTTGCATCCGGTTACTGCCAGGGCGCATGCCAACAGGCAGAAAAGTGCTTTCTTGGAATTTTTCATCTTTTTCAACGGCATTAAATTGTTTGACTTGTTTTTCACTCCATCACGGGAGCCTTCTATATAAACCCTATTAAAAACGATTGCAAAAATAGGCAGTAAGACTAAAAGCCAACTATAAATCCATGACATTACCGTCCACATTCCGGACATGGCAGAATTTTGAAACAAGTTTGTCACAAAATGAATACAGTAAACCCGCATCTAAAAAATCAGCGGATACGTACTAAAACGTACCCGCTTTAGAGATAAAGAAGCGACTCCTATTTATTTTGCATACACTTCCATTTCATAAATGCGCACATCCTTACCGAAAGCCGATTGCATGGGTTGTGTCACTAAAAGACGCAGGTAGCGGACACTTTCAGGCTTATTTAGCGTGCGGTTCAGTACATTCTTGCCATTGCCCGAAACATAGTCCAGTGTGCGCCATTCACTGTTCTTGTCGGTCTTACCTTGCAGGAAGCAGGAGGAAGTGACGTAGGAATGGTTTTCGCCGGCAGCGTTCAGTAACTTCCAGCCGTTAATGCTCCTTTCACTGCCCAAATCAAAGTCTACGTAGTGGGGCATTTCAGCAATAGCACACCACTTTGTGTTTTCGTCGCCATCTACCATGAAAGCCGGCTTCTCTTTCTCGTTCACATAGCTTGAATAGCCCATTACCATGTCCTGCTTCAGAATGTTCACTCTCTCTGTGGAGCTTTCCGTCTGATAGCGATTGCACTTGTTTGCCGTACGGAACAGTTCGGAAACGGGGCAAACGGAAGCAGCTGCAACATTAGTCAAAGTGGCGGCAAAGATAACAATATCCTTATTATCGGGCAATACCACTTCAGTAGCCTTCTCAGGCAGGTCGATGGCGAACTTAAACATGTAAGTGAATTCATACGGCTGATCGCCTTCACCAGAATGACGGTGCGTACCTACATAGGCAACTTCAGCATCTTTCAGATAACCTTCCGTATGTCCGGTGTGCCCCCACTGGCCGATGAAGCCAGTATAAGAAGGTACAATAATCTCCTGCACGGACTTGCCCGTGCGGAATATCCCCTTCACATCTTTATCAGAAGCGGCGGCAGCAAGGATATAGAGTCTGTTATAAGCACAGTCGGCGGGCAGTTTCAGCACATTGCCCTTGCAAGCCATGCCATTCAGTTCTTCACGCGTCTCCAATTTGAAAGGCACTCCATTCACATTCATCTCGGTAGGTATCAACTCGGCAGCGTAAGAATAGCCGGCCTCAAAGTCGGCAGCAGCCTTGAACTCGTTCCAACTGAAACACTTCTTGTCATAAGCAAGCGGCAATGGCCGGGCCACCGTCTGCACCTTCTTATTGGAAGCGAAACGTACCTTGTAGGTCTTAATGCCGTTTGGATTGACTGACACTTCCAAGCGATTTCCACTGAATGCAGCCTTACCGATGGTCTTTTCCGTACCATCTGCTTCTACAGCAGCCACAAGGTTGTCGGCAAAGACAATCGAGGCTTTCTGCGCCTGCTTGCCTCCGGCTTCATACACGCGTACCACATATTCATCTGAACTTTCGGCTTTCTTTAAGGCTTTAATAAGGACATTCCGGTTGTCGGAAAAAGCCAATGAATAACTCTTGCCCAATTCGCCGCGGTGCTTTCCAACAGCAAATGCCTTGATGCGCTGGTTCAGCAGTTCGGCATTCTCGCGGGTCCGAACTACGTCCAAAGCGCCTGTATGACCTACCAAGCTGTAAGTAAAGGTATGACGGCCGAAGTCTTGACGGTCTTGGTAAGCATAGTTACTTTTTGTCTTCGGAGTGTGTAGCAAAGTGAGACGCAGGGTATTGTTGTCGGGCTTGTCCCAGCCATATTTGCTGTCGTTCATAATGGAAACACCGTAAGAACCGTTAGCGTCTGTCAGGTCGGCCCAGTATTGGGCATATACTTCGTAAGCGGTCAAGCTGTTGTTTCCTCTCTGCACGCTGCCTACACCCAAATCGTAAGTAGCTTTCTCGTTGTTCAGATTGAGGGGGAACTCGGCCTTCAGCAGGGCATTGGCAGACTGCCAGTCCACTTCGTTGGTGAAGTCGATGCGGTGGGCCAATATGCCTTCATACAGATGGATGTACTGGCGGAAGAAAGAATCACCGTGGCGTTTCTCCACGCAGAGAGTCTTACGCAGTGCCCCGTTTTCGCAGAGGGTCATTTTCACATCCTCGGTGATGGAGATAGGAGTAGCGTCCACAGTCTTCTTCAATATCTCCCATGCGGGCCACTCGAACGATTCGTTTTCAGTGAAGAGAGCCAGGCGAATGGCCTTGCCGGCTTTCACCAGTTCCTTGTTGTTTTTCTTGTCGAGCAGTGAAGTGATGTCACCGTTCTCGTTCAGTGTCAGCTTGTAGAGCGAATTTTCGATACTTGTGGCTTCAACAGCGGACACCTTTCTGCCCTCGCCGGAGAGACGGACATCGTAAACCGCATATCCGTTGGCGGGTACAGTGGCTTCTACTAACAAACGAACCTTTCCATCGGTGTATGAAACCAACTGCGAAGCCACCTGCTTGCCTTGTTCATTGTACACTGCCACGCCTTTGGGAAAACGGGGTGCTTTCACCTCCATAGTCACCACATCGGCAGCCTTGAATCCCGAAGCGTTATAGAGCACTACGGGAATCCCCTTGACACGAGTATCAAGCTTGCCTGCCACACTTCCCACGGCATGAGTCAGGATGCCGGAGAATTGCTTCAGAGAAAGCAACTCATCGTTCCATGAGAATTCGTAGGCACGAGGAATGCTGGTACCCGTCAGGTCATCGTGAAACTGATGGAAAATGAAGCGTTGCCAAGATTCCGTCAAACTCTTCCCGGGATATTCGGCAGTGCCTAAAAGGGCGGCAGCTACAGAAGCACGTTCGGCGGCATCACCCAAAAGTTCATTCTGGCGATTGTAAAGCTTCATGGCGGCCTGTGAAGTGTAGCAGCCGGTGCCATGAACGTCCATCAGCAGTTCGCCGTCAAATACGGGGAGCTCGGAATGAGCGTCATATGGTTGGTAATCCTTAAACAGCTGGTCGCTGGTAGCACTGATAATCTTCAACGGGCCGTCTCCCTTGATGCCTTTCTCCACGGAAGCCACGGAAGCGATGGTAGGTGAACCACCCACATCACCTGTTCCATAGTAGCGGTAGACGGTATTCAAGGGAGTACATCTGGAGAGTTCCATCAGATATTTGCTTTCTGAAAGGTCTTCATTGTCCCAACGACGGCCATAATCATATCCGTGAGCCAGCATGACGGACGCTCCATCCACTCCTTTCCACAGTCCGATGGTAAAGGGATGCTTGCTCTTACCGTAGAAAGGATTGTTACGCCAGTCCAGCTTCTGTGAAGAGAATCCTATCAGCCCGCAATGGGCGGCAACGGTGGGCAATGTCCATCCGAACCCGAAACAGTCGGGCAGGAAGATGTCGGTGCTCTCCACACCCAGCTCCTTGCGGTAAAACTCCTGCCCCAGCATGATATTGCGGATGAACGACTCGATGGAGGGCACCAAAGTATCGGTAGCATCCCAACTGGCCCCGCTCACGTGCCAGCGGCCTGCCTTTACAAAGGCCTTCATCAGTTCGTATTCACGAGGATAATACTCCTTCATCCAGGCATACTTCACACCACCCTCGAAATTGAAGATGTAGTCGGGATACTGGTTCAAGAGGAAAAGATTCTGGTTCAGGGTATTCCAGACATACTCCTTGATGGTGGTCTGGATGTCCCAGTTCCACTGTGTGTCCAGGTGGGCATCCGCCACCATATACGCTTTCGCTTTCTGCGGTGCAGCGGTCTGGGCCGATAAGTGTCCGCCTGCAACGGCCAACATTACGGCTCCCGCTATCAGGCGGGCCTTCCCCGCCAGCATTGGTCTCCTTTTCATGGTTCTGCTATTATTGGTTTTCATTGAATAAAAGATAATTCCCTGACATACCGGACACAAGTGAAAAAGTTCCGGAATACTTGTTGCAAAGTTCGGAAGAACATATACAAAAGTTTGAGAAAACATAGATTCGGTTCTATCCCAAGCCTTGGGATAGAAATCCCAAAGCTTGAAACGGACATCCGCAACCTTGGGACAGACATCCGCAACCTTGAGACAAAGTACAAGAATCCGATGCCCGGCCTCAGCACAAAGGTAGCCCGGGCTCCACTCCCGTACTGTACAGATTCGCGACATAGATATGTAAAAAACCGTCCATGGCATGATTTCATACATTTATGTCATAAATAGAACACACTTCTTGCAGACCACGGACTACTTTTGCATACAGTAAAAATCGAAAAGCCAATAGCATGAAAAAACAACTCCTACTCCCGGCAGCCCTCTGCCTTTCACTGACCATTTTCGGACAGAAAGTACATCAACTGACCTCACCTAGCGGGAACATCCGCATCTCGCTGGAGCTGACCGACCAAATCCGATATGACGTAGCCCAAGGAAACCAAACATTGATGGACAGCTGTGTCATCGGCTTGGAAACCGCCAACCGTCAGCTGGGCATCCATCCCAAACTGGACAAGGCCGTACGCCAAAGCGTAAACGAGGAACTGACCCCCGTGGTGCCCCTGAAATTCTCTACCGTAACCAACCGCTACAATCGGTTGCTGCTGAAATTCAAAGGAGACTATTCGGTGGAGTTCCGCGCCTTTGACGACGGATTTGCCTACCGTTTCCTCACTGACTTGAAAGGCGAGCAAGAAATAATAAATGAAATCCTGCGACTGAACCTTGTGGATGGCTGCCTGCTACATCTTCAGCAACCTGACGGCTTTAAGACTTCCTATGAAGAAGAATATCGCCACCAAACATGCAGTGAGTGGAAAAACTCCAATCGTATGGCTCTGCTTCCCCTTTTAGCCAGCACACCCGAAGGTGACAAAATCCTCATGAGTGAAACCAATCTGACAGACTATCCCGCCATGTTCCTGAAAAACGACGGACAAGGCGGTATTGCCTCCGTCTTCCCCCGTCTGCCTCTTGAGTTCGGAGAAGACGGCGACCGCAGTCTCAAGATTCTGAAAGAAGCCAACTGCATAGCCCGTACTGCAGGAAAGCGCAGTTATCCGTGGCGTTACTTCGTCATTACCGATGATGACCGCAAACTTATAGAAAACACCCTATCCTATCGCCTCGCTGAAAAGAATGTCATAGAAAACACCTCTTGGATTAAACCCGGACTGGCCAGCTGGGAATGGTGGAACGGAGCCATACCCTACGGCCCCGACGTAGACTTCAAGGCTGGCTGCAACCTTGACACCTACAAGTACTTTATCGACTTCGCATCCCACTATGGCATAGAATATATAGTAATGGACGAAGGTTGGGCCATGAACACCCGAGACCCCTATACACCCAATCCCACGGTAGACATACACGAACTCATCCGCTACGGCAAAGAGAAAAACGTAGGCATTGTGCTATGGCTCACTTGGCTTACGGTAGAAAATCACTTCGACCTATTCGAAACCTTCGAAAAATGGGGCGTGAAAGGCGTAAAGATAGATTTCATGGATCGTAGCGACCAATGGATGGTGAACTTCTATGAACGCGTGGCACGCGAAGCCGCCAAACAC
The DNA here is from genome assembly GCF_013373675.1 of Bacteroides sp. L10-4. Classification (NCBI taxonomy): domain Bacteria; kingdom Pseudomonadati; phylum Bacteroidota; class Bacteroidia; order Bacteroidales; family Bacteroidaceae; genus Bacteroides; species Bacteroides sp. L10-4. Next base: position 34,675 of record NZ_JABXJH010000029.1, on the reverse strand, counting down.
CATCTCTTCGTGGACTTCCACGGTGCCTTCAAACCTGCCGGATTAGAATACAAATACCCCAACGTACTCTCCTACGAAGGCGTGAGAGGCATGGAGCAGATGGGTGGATGCCGTCCCGACAACAGTGTCTATTTCCCCTTCATACGCAACGCAGTAGGAGCCATGGACTATACTCCCGGCGCCATGCTCAGCATGCAGCCCGAGGTCTACCGTTCCGAACGTCCCAATTCTGCCAGCATCGGCACACGTGCCTATCAGATGGCACTCTTTGTTCTCTTTGAAACCGGCCTGCAGATGATGGCAGACAACCCTACCCTCTACTACCGCAACGACGAGTGCACCCGCTTCATCACCCAAGTACCTCAAACATGGGACGAAACCATCGCCCTCGAAGCTGAAGCAGGAGAGTATGCCGTCGTGGCCAAACGCAAAGGAGAACAATGGTATATAGGAGGCATGACCAACAACCGCGAACGTGAACGGGTCTTCAACATCTCCCTTGATTTCCTGCAAGAAGGAAAAAATTATCTCATGACCTCTTTTGAAGACGGCATCAACGCTGACCACCAAGCCATGGACTACCGCAAGCAAGAACAATCCTTGAAGAAAGGCGACCATATCACAGTCCGTTTGGCACGCAACGGTGGATTCGCTGCGGTCATTCGCTAATCATATCCATACCTATCTGCTCCGTACAAATACATTTCTAAGGATACGGAGCAGATACAAAGCAAACTGTAAGCCTACAACTAAAGAAATATATTGCAAATATTGACTGTTTCCACCTTAAAATATATCTTTGCAACTCAAAATCAATACAACAAGCCACATGAAAGACATATACTGGAAAGGCCATACGATTTTATTGCTTATCAGCCTCTTATGCTGTTTTCCGGATTTTGTGTACGCTTACAGCCTACGGCAATTCTCCAATAAAAACGGTCTTTCCAATAGTGCCATCCAATCCCTTTACCAAGATAGCCAAGGTGTACTATGGATAGGAACATGCGACGGACTGAACGTGTTTGACGGCAACAATATCCACCTATATACGCCCGTTGATGCGTCACGCAACCTATTGTCAGGCAACATTATCAGCCAGATCGTAGAATCAGAGCCAGGCATACTGTGGTTACAAACCAACTACGGGTTAGACAGATTGGATACATACCGACAGACCTGCCGGACCTTTACCGAATTCAAGGACAACATCTTCTTGGCACGAAGCAACAACAAGTGCATGTTAGTGCTGAAAGATGACGGAAATCTGTATCACTACCAACAAGAGAACCAGAAATTTCTCCAGTTAAACATCTCTTCCATGGATTTTAATAAAGTACTGTCCATGACCATTGATTCCAACAACCTGCTTTGGATATTCGCAACTGGAAACAACACTCGTTGCTATCGTCTGAACCACACGGGAAAAAGCGTGACACTGATTCCGGAAAAGCCATTTGGACATCACGGCTTGAAGCATGCCTTCATCGGAGAAGATTCAGCCTACTTCATTGATGAAACCTATGCCCTCTACGAATATAGTTTCAGCAACCGACAGTGTTACTACATTGCCGACCTGAAAGACGAAATAGAAAAACGAGGTGAAGTATCTTCCATCATCAAACGAGAAAATGACTTCTGTATCGGTTTCAAAAGCAGCGGCTTGATAGTACTGAAATATGAAGCAAACCAAAAGATTAAATACCGTATAGAATACACTGAAATACAGTCGGGCATCTTCTGTCTGATGAAAGACAAATTTCAAGATATCGTATGGGTAGCTACCGACGGAGAAGGGTTATACATGCTTTACAATGACACATTCACCATGACCAACACCCTGCTCAACACTCCCGCATATCAGGTGAACAACCCGGTACGCAGCCTTTACCTCGACCCACAGCAAACCTTATGGATAGGAACCAAAGGCAGTGGCATATTGCGTATACCGAATTATCTTGTCAACAATACACCCGAAAAACATGATCGTCTCATCACCGGTAACAGCACATTGACCGACAACTCCGTCTACTGTTTTGCACCCGGTGGAAAAGACCGACTTTGGATAGGTACGGAAAACGGAATCAATTATTATTCCTACTCTACCCACCAATTGAAAGAACTGGCGGTACAAGCCAATGGAACCAAAGTGAAATATGTGCACTCCATTGATCAAACCAATGACAGTACACTTTGGATTTCCACCGTGGGCGAAGGAATCGTAAAGGTGACATTAGAAAATCAGAGAAAAGATCCTATTGTGAAGCATGCTACACGGACTTTGGTGAGTAACGGACATATGGCATCAAACTATTTTTTCACCTCCTACCGTGAAAGCAGCTCTACGCTGTGGTTCGGGAACAGAGGGCTCGGAGCCTACCGCATTGATGTACGTACTGGAGAAATGGCACAGTTCCGCTTCAACAACTTGGTAAACAGCCAAACCGCCAACGATGTGTTCGCCATACACAAAAACGAGCAAGGCTACTGGCTGGGCACTGGATCAGGGCTTCTCCGCTTCTACTCAAACGAAGACGGAAACCCAGACAGCATCAGTGCAAAGCTCTACACCAACAGCACCGTACATGGTATCTTGGAGGACAACCGAGGCAATCTCTGGGTGAGTACCAATCAAGGATTAATGAGACTCAATCCCCAAGAACAGACCAAGCAGACCTACAACAACGGAAACGGACTGGCCGTGACCGAATTTAGTGATGGAGCCTTCTACAAAGACAATGCTACGGGAATCCTTTTCTTTGGAGGTGTAAACGGCTTCGTCACCGTGAAGCCCGATTCTTACATCACCACGGACTATATGCCCGAAATCAGCCTGAAAGGACTTTCCATCTTCGGTAAGGAATACAACCTGCATGACTTTTTACATTACAAAGACGGGAAGCCCGTGCTACAACTGGACTACAAACACAACTTCTTCCAGCTCAACTTCCGGATAACAGACTACATTAACGGAAACGACTATTTCTACTCCTATAAACTAAAGGAAGCAAGCGACCAATGGATAGAAAACGGAGTTTCACCCAATGCCATCTTCTCCAACCTTTCCCCCGGAGAATATACTCTGTTTGTGAAATACCGCAACAACATCAACGGTAAAGAAAGCCATCCGCAAGCCTTCACCATTTACATCGCTCCTCCCTGGTATCTCAGTACCTGGGCCTATGTGGGCTACTTTTTGTTAGGGTTACTATTATGTACAGGCATAGTCGCCTATGCATTCTATACCTACCGCCTGAAGCGGCAGCACATGATGAAGAAAATGGAACGACAGAAAAAAGAGGAAGTCTATGAATCAAAACTACGCTTCTTCACCAACATCACCCACGAGTTTTGCACCCCCCTCACCCTGATTCAGGGACCGTGCGAGAAGATACTCACCCACAAGGAGACAGATATCTACACGCACCGCTACGCCAAGATGATTCAGCAAAATGTGGAAAAGCTGAATGGTCTCATTGTGGAATTGCTGGAGTTCAGAAGACTGGAAACGGAAAACAAAATGCTCTCCATACAGCCGCAACCTGTTTCCGAAAAGTTAAGGGACATCGCCGAATCCTTCGGTGACATGGCGGAAAACAGAGAAATGAACTACTGCCTTGACATAGCCCCCGAACTGACATGGAACACCGACCTGAGCTGCTTCAACAAAATAGCCGGAAACCTCATATCCAACGCTTTCAAGTACACACCCGACAAGGGGAACATCAGCGTAACATTGTACACGAAAAACGAACGTCTTATTTTGAAGATAGCCAATACCGGCAAAGGCATCACACCGGAAAATCTCGGAAAGATATTCGACCGCTATAAGATTCTCGACTCCGTGGAGATGAACGGCAAAAACTCAAGAAACGGACTGGGGTTGGCCATCTGCAAAAACATGGTGACACTGTTGGAAGGAGACATAAACATCGAAAGCACACCGGGCGAACTGACCACCTTCACTGTAAGCCTTCCCTCGCTCCCCCCCAACGGACAAGAAGTACCGCAAACAGCATACGAAGCGGCTTCTCCAAGCATTCCCACCGAAGAAGTGCAAGAATTGCCCGAAAAATACACCCAAGAATTCGACGCAAACAAGCAGACGGTCATGGTGATAGATGATGACCCTTCCATGCTGTGGTTCGTATCCGAAATATTCACAGAGAAATACAACGTACTCTCTTTCAATAATGCCCAAAAGGCATTAGACAGCCTGGAGCAACGACAGCCAGATCTCATCATCTCAGACGTGATGATGCCCGATATAGATGGGTTATCCTTCACCTCCACCATCAAGCAACACAAGCTGTGGAGCCATATTCCCCTAATCCTGCTCTCAGCACTGCATCACGAAGACGACCAAGTAAAAGGACTGGAATCGGGGGCGGATGCCTATGTCACCAAGCCTTTCAATGTGAAATATTTGGAAAAGATGGTCTATCATCTCATCCGCCGCGAAGAAAACCTGAAGGAATATTATAGTTCGGCACTCAGCACCTTTACCTGGAAAGAAGGAAGCTGCTTGCACAAAGAAGAACAAGAATTCTTAGAGAAAATGACAGAAGTCATTGAAAAGAACTTAGCCAATCCAGACCTGCAAGTAGAACTTTTGAGTAAGGAAATGGGCTACAGCAGCCGGCAGTTCTACCGCAAACTGAAACCACTTACTGACAAATCGCCTGCCGACATCATCAAAGAATACCGCCTCTCCACGGCGGAACGCTTGTTAGTCTCCAGCAACTTCACCATCGAAGAGCTGATGGACCGCACGGGATTCACCAACCGAAGCACTTTCTATAAAGCTTTTTCACAACGTTACGGAATGCCGCCCCGTCAATACTGCGAACGGCAAAAGAAGAACGTGAGGGAAGGACAGGAAATCACTAATACTTAATCATCTTATACCATCTGCATTTATGAAAAGAAGCTCTTTTTTGAGTATCGCATTCACCGGGCTGCTTGCTACCGCAGCCGCAACAGCACAAACTCACGAACAGCCCGAATGGAATGACCTGAACATTTCGGGAGTGAACAAAGAAACGGCATGCCAAACCGCCATTCCCTTTGCCGACGAAGGACAAGCCCTACGCCTGAGCATCGAGGAATCCCCCTATTATCAAACTCTGAACGGTACATGGAAATTCCATTGGGTGGCCGACCCCGAAAAACGGCCGAAGGATTTCTTCAAGCCCGACTACGACGTAAGTGACTGGGACAACATCAAAGTGCCTGCCACATGGCAGATAGAGGCTGTACGCCATAACAAGCCCTGGGACAAGCCTTTGTATTGCAATACCATTTACCCTTTCTGTGATTACAGTAAAGGAGTACAATGGCCCAACGTCATCCAACCTCGCCCGGCAGACTATACTTTCGCCAACATGCCCAATCCCGTAGGCAGTTACCGACGTGAATTCACTTTGCCCACATCTTGGAAGGGCAGAGATGTATTTATTCGCTTCAATGGAGTGGAAGCAGGTTTCTATCTTTGGTTGAACGGTAAAAAAGTGGGCTATTCAGAAGACAGCTACTTACCTGCCGAGTTCAATCTGACTCCCTATTTACAAGAAGGAAAAAACACATTGGCAGTTGAAGTGTACCGTTTCACCGATGGAAGTTTTCTTGAATGTCAAGATTTCTGGCGGTTCAGCGGTATCTTCCGCGATGTATTCCTATGGTCAGCACCACGCACGCAAATTAGGGACTTCTTCTTCCGAACCGACTTGGACGGAGATTATCGTAATGCTACAGTTTTTTTGGACGTGGAAATCACCGGTAAGAAAAGTTCTGCCGAACTCATAGTGAAGCTCTCCGACACAGAAGGAAAGGAAGTGCTATCACGCACTATCCACGCCACAAAAACAGGTAGTACCCATCTGGAATTCGATGTGGAGAACCCACTGAAATGGACAGCCGAAACACCCAGCCTCTACAACCTGACCCTGACCCTAAAACAGAAGGGAAAAGTGACAGACCTACGTAGTGTAAAGGTAGGCTTCCGCGAAATAGAGTTTGCCAAAAACGGACAACTGCTGATTAACGGCAAACCCACTCTTTTCAAAGGTGTCAACCGCCACGATCACAGCCCATTGAATGGCCGTACCGTCTCCAAAGAAGAGATGGAAAAGGACGTACAACTAATGAAAGCGCTGAACGTAAACGCCGTCCGTACCTCCCATTACCCCAACAACCCTTACTTTTACGACCTATGCGACCGCTATGGCATCTATGTATTGGCAGAAGCCAATGTAGAGTGTCACGGCGAAATGCGTCTCTCACACGAGCCACAATGGGAAAAATCATTCACCGAGCGCAACGAGAACCAAGTGAAACGTTTCCGTAACCACGCTTCCATCGTAATGTGGTCCATGGGCAACGAATCGGGAAACGGAAACAACTTCTCCACTGCTGAAAAGGCCATCAAACGTTTGGATACTACCCGCCCCACCCACTACGAGGGAAACAGTTCTTTCTGCGACGTGACCAGTTGCATGTACCCAAGTGTGGACTGGCTGGAAAACGTAGGCCGTGAACGATTGGAGAAAATACAAAAGGGCGAGATCGTGAAACCGCACGTAGTATGCGAGTATGCCCATGCCATGGGAAATTCCATAGGAAACTTCAAGGAATACTGGGAAACCTACGAACGCTATCCGGCACTCATCGGAGGTTTCATCTGGGATTGGGTAGACCAAAGCCTGCGTATGCCCACTCCCGACGGCAAAGGCTTCTACATGGCCGTAGGCGGTGACTTTGGTGACAAGCCCAACGACGGTAACTTCTGTACCAACGGCGTCATCTTCTCCGACCGTACATTATCTGCCAAATCCTATGAAATGAAGAAGATACATCAACCCATCCGCATAGAAGCATTAGGGAATGGCAAATATAGAATCAGCAACAAGCGATTCCATGCCAATATGGAAGACCTCTACGGGAGATACGAAATAACGGAAGATGGAAGGACCGTCTGCTCAGGCAATCTGGAAGATTTGAAGCTGGAAGCACAGGCAAGCAAAGTCATCACCCTGCCAGACATACCCGCAACGAAGGTACCCGGAGCAGAATACTTTATCAATTTCAGTTTCTGCCAAAAAAGAGATACCGAATGGGCAAAAGCCGACTACGAGGTAGCCACCGAACAATTCAAGCTATCAAGCAGCGAGAAACCTATATTCGTACCCGAAAAAGGAAACATCAATCTAAACGAAACTGCCGACGCATTGGTGGTGAAAGGTGAACGTTTTGAAGCTGTCTTCTCCAAGGAAGAAGGAACTTTATCGGCATATACATTGAATAATATCCCCCTGATAAGTAAAGGACTCGAACTGAACCTCTTCCGTGCTCCCACCGACAACGATAAACAGGTAAGTGGCGATTGGCAACGCAAAGGCCTTTACCAGCTGCAAGCGGAAACCGGCAAATGGGAAACCCACCAAGAAGAGGACAGAATAACCCTGCACATCCGGAACTGCCACAAAGGTAAACTCGGTTTTGAGTATCGCACAGAAATAGAATACACCGTAAATGCCGATGGTTCCATCATGGTGAACAGTGTCATCATCCCGGTATCCGACAGCGAAATCATTCCGCGTGTGGGCTATCGAATGGAACTGCCCGAAGGCTTCGAGCGTATGCGTTGGTATGGACGTGGCCCATGGGAAAACTACGTAGACCGCAAGGATGCCACCCCAATAGGCGTATACGAAAGTATAGTATCCGACCAATGGGTGAACTATGTAAAGCCTCAGGAGATGGGTAACCATGAAGAGGTACGCTGGATTTCCATCACCAACGCCGACGGTATGGGCTTCGTTTTCGTGGCAGGCGACCAAATGGCGGCTTCTGCCCTGCATGTCAGAGCACAAGACATGGCAGACCCCGACCATCTGCAAAAACTGATTCACAAATACGACATCCCGATGCGCAAGGAGACAGTTCTTTGTCTTGATGCCCACAATCGTCCTCTGGGCAACGCAAGCTGCGGTCCAGGCCCGATGAAAAAATACGAACTGCAAGCAACTCCCGTAGCATTCAGCTTCATCATGATGCCTTTGGAAAGAAGCTACACGCAAAGTGAGCTTACCAAGAAAGCACGCGTACAGATGCCTGCATGCATGCCCGTAATGGTAGAACGCGATAACAACGGTTACCTGCAAATGAGTACCGGAACTCCGGACGCGACCATCTTCTACAGCCTTAACGGTAACGAATACCGGGAATACACAGCTCCATTCGAGTTCATTGACGGTGGAAAGATACAAACATACGCTGTTTCTGGAAAATTAGGCAAGAGCCTGGTCACTACTATGGAACTACCCATATTCGTAGACCACTCGGCATGGAAGGTAGTCTCCTCCAGCAGCGACAGCCAAGGAGAAGAGGCGCAAAACGCCATCGATGGAGACCCTTCCACGTATTGGCACACCCGTTGGCACGAACCCATTCCAGAGTTTCCACACAGCATTGTGGTAGACATGGCTTCCCTACTGGTAGTGGACAAATTCATCTACACAGCACGACATTCCAATGATAACGGACACGTCAAAGACTACGAGCTAAGCTTCAGCAAAGACGGAAAAAATTGGGAAAGCACCGTCAAAGGTACATTCTCCAATCTGACGTCTGCCCAAACCATAACATTGGAAACACCCGTCACTGCCCGTTACTTCAAATTCGTTCCCTTGTCCGAAATGCACGGCAGGAAATGGGCTTCGGCAGCCGAACTGAATGTGAGCATCCTGAAAAACATCAGCGGAGCATCCCAGAGACAAATAGTGGTCTCCGTAGACAGCGATGCAGACAACAGCATGAAGCTGGCGGCAGACGGTAACATAAACACCTATTGGCACACGGTACACAACCAATTCTACATAGCTCCCTACCCTCATGAGATACATCTTTCCCTATCCAAAGAGGCCACTATAAAGGGTATCCGCTACACTCCGCGACAAGATAGCGAAGAAGGACGGATAGCTTCCTATGAAGTATATGCAAGCAAAGATGGAAAAAATTGGGGGCAGCCCATTATCTATGGCACCTTCCATATAGGTACAGCAACGCAAACTATAGAATTTACTCCTTGCCGGGCACGTTATGTGAAACTATTGGGATTATCGGCCCATGACAAAGGAAAGAAAGCTGCCATAGCAGAATTAGAGATAATCTTGGAAGAATAATTTTAGAGGAAAAACTATTAACCATGGAGTTTCAGGGCTTGTGCAAAAACTTGTACAAGTCCTGAAATTCCACGTTTTCTCCTATAAGTAAAAATCACTTTCCCTTCACTATCCGCTTAATATCATTCAGCTTGTTCAGCGCCTCCAGCGGCGTCAAGTTATTCACATCCAGATTCAGTATCTCATCGCGTATCTGGCACAGCACCGGGTCGTCGAGCTGAAAGAAGCTGAGCTGCATACCACCGCGTGTCTCTCCCACTTCCACCATCGGTTTGCTGGAAATCCCCTGCTGGCGGTTGTCTGTTTCCAGTTGTTTCAGAATGTCATTGGCACGCTTCACGATGCTTTTGGGCATACCCGCCATTTTGGCTACATGAATACCGAAGGAGTGTTCGCTGCCACCGCGCTCCAATTTGCGCAGGAAGATGACTTTGTTATCTATCTCCTTCACCGAAACGTTGTAGTTCTTAATACGCTTGAAGCTTTTCTCCATCTCGTTCAACTCATGGTAGTGCGTGGCAAACAAGGTGCGTGCCTTCGCCTTTGGATGCTCATGGATATGCTCCACAATCGCCCAGGCGATGGAAATACCGTCGTACGTAGAAGTACCGCGTCCCAGCTCGTCGAACAGCACCAGGCTGCGGGGAGAAAGGTTGTTCAAGATATCCGCCGCCTCGTTCATCTCCACCATAAAGGTAGACTCGCCCACGGAAATATTATCGCTGGCACCCACACGGGTGAATATCTTATCCACCAAACCGATATGGGCACTCTCCGCAGGCACGAAACTGCCGATTTGAGCCAGCAGCGTAATCAGCGCCGTCTGCCTCAGCAAAGCGGACTTACCCGCCATGTTGGGACCCGTAATGATGATAATCTGCTGCGTCTGGCTGTCCAGCATCACATCGTTGGCAATATACTTCTCGCCGATGGGGAGCTGCTTCTCAATGACCGGATGCCGTCCCTGATGGATTTCCAGCACGTCGTCGTCGGCAATGACGGGGCGTATATAGTTGTTCTCGCGCGCCGCTGTGGCAAAGGAGAGCAGGCAGTCCAACCGTGCTATCTGGTTCGCATTGATTTGAATGGCAGGAATGAACTCGCTCAAAGATTGTACCAGCTCTGCATAGAGTTGTGTTTCCAGTACCAGTATCTTGTCCTCCGCGCCGAGAATCTTCTCCTCGTACTCCTTCAATTCCTGGGTAATATAGCGCTCGGCATTGGCAAGGGTCTGTTTGCGTATCCACTCTGCCGGCACCTTGTCCTTATGCGTGTTGCGCACCTCAATGTAGTAGCCGAAGACATTGTTGTAGCCTATCTTCAAGCTGGGAATCTCTGTCAGTTCGCTCTCGCGCTGCTGTATCTGCAACAGATAATCCTTGCCGGAGTAGGCAATCCGGCGCAACTCGTCCAGCTCGGCACTGACACCGGATTTGATGACACCTCCCTTATTAATCAATAACGGCGGGTCATTGTCTATCTCCCGGTCAATGCGGTCGCGGATAAACTGGCAGATATTCAACTGCTCGCCTATATGGTTCAAGCTGGCATTATCGGCATCCATGCAAGCCGCCTTGATGGGTTCTATCGCCTGCAAAGCCACCTTCAGCGCCACCACCTCACGCGGAGAGACACGCCCTACCGCCACTTTGGAGATGATGCGTTCCAAGTCGCCAATCAAATGCAACTGCTCTTCTATCAACTCTTTGAAATCAGGCTGGCGGAAAAAGTATTCCACCACATTCAGCCGCTCGTTAATCGGCTGCACGTCCTTCAACGGGAATACCAGCCAGCGTTTCAGCAGGCGGGCACCCATCGGGCTGATGGTCTTGTCTATCACATTCAGCAGACTGCTGCCACCGTCGTTCATCGACCCCATCAACTCCAGGCTGCGCACCGTGAACTTATCCAGGCGGACATACTTATCCTCCTCGATGCGTGCCAGCGAAGTGACATGCCCTATCTGCGTATGCTGCGTCATGATGAGGTATTGCAGGATGGCTCCCGAAGCGATGATACCGTTCTTGAGATGCTCCACACCGAAGCCTTTCAAGTTCTTCACCTCGAAATGCTTCAGCAGCTTTTCGCGGGCAGATGTCTCGGTAAACACCCAGTCGTCCAACTCGAAGGTGAAGAACTTGCTGCCGAAGTTTCCTTCGAACATCAGCCGCTTGCCACGCTCGAAAAGCACCTCTTTGGGGGCAAAGTTGTTCAGCAGCTTGTCCACATAGTCGAAAGGTCCTTCCGCCGTCAGAAATTCGCCCGTAGATATGTCCAGGAAAGCCACACCGCAGGCACCCTTACCGAAATGCACGGCAGCCAGGAAGTTGTTCTCCCGGTAGTTCAGCACATTGTCGTTGATGGAAACTCCCGGCGTCACCAGTTCCGTGATGCCGCGCTTCACCAGCTTCTTCGTCAGCTTCGGGTCTTCCAGTTGGTCGCAAATAGCCACACGCTTACCGGCACGTATCAGTTTAGGCAGATAAGTATCGAGCGCATGATGTGGGAAACCCGCCATCTCGATGGTCTTCCCCTTGCCGTTGGCACGTTTGGTCAAGGTAATACCGAGAATTTCGGACGCAACGACAGCATCGGTGGAATAGGTTTCATAGAAGTCACCACAACGAAACAGCATGACAGCATCGGGATGCTTTGCCTTCAAGTCAAGGAACTGTTTCATCATCGGGGTAAGGACAATATCTTCGTGCATACGGGTCTTTAGTTTTTAATTTCCAAAGCTTTGAGCCAAGAGAACAGAAGACCGCCAAGTAAAGCCCAAAACTTAATGTGACAAAGATAATTCTTTTTTAGAAAACACTCACGGAGAGGCTTCAAAACCTTAGCAAGCCTTAACAAAGAGACGCATTTTCCTAAAACATGTTATAAAACAGCCTTTTTTATTTGCTTTATTTGGAGATAAGCAAAAAGTCCGTACCTTTGCAATGTGTTTTTCATAGTATTAGATTTAAGGTTAACAAAGGTTGGAGTACAGCGGTACTCCTTTTTTTATGCCTATACTCAGCATCATTGATGATGGCTTCTATAAACGGTTCAGGATTACTGTTTCTTTTGCCCTATATACCAAACATATTCGTAGTATTTATTGCTGTCTTGATGGCACGGTAGCCGGCATTTTCCACCGCCCAGCATTACCGCGACCACGGTGCAGACCGACTACATCAAAAAAACAGGAAAAGGAAATGCTTCGTCCTGCGCATCAACGGGAAGAACATCCTCGACTGGTTCAGGAAGCAGTTCGAGAGGCTACTACAACAATACAGCAACCACAACGAAAAAACAAGGAATTCAAACTGTAATGATTATAAATACTTATGTGCCAACATAAAAAATGCAGGAAATGTTATTGCACTTCCTACATTTTTCATATTTTTGCATTTGGAGAGAGGAAGCTCCCTCCAAGACATTTTAGAATTTGAAGAAGCGTTATGCTTATCTTGTGGTTGGGAACCTAGGAAATTCACAATTGTACACAAGGATAGCATAGTGGTTCTCACGCATATAGCGTGGGCTGCTATACCCATATCCGTGTACAAGGTTTTCCTAGGACCTCCAACCAGAACGTGGCATGCAGTCTCACGCTTTTATGTTGAATGGCCCCCGGAGAGGCTGAGGGAGGTAAATTTATTCGAAATATTATGAATGTGCGTTACCTATTGATTTTATGCGGTACGTTTTTGTTATTCATGGCCTGCAAAGACTCTCCCAAGCAAAAGTCTCCCTCTTTCTCAAAGAATCCAAACCACTCGTATGTAATTGCAATAAAGTCGGACATTAGTGTCAAAAAAGAACCGGTGGAAGGCAAGCTGGTAGGGTTCATTGAACGTGGAGAAATATGCGAACTGGTAGATTCGGTCAACGGATGGTATAAAGTGCGGCTACGTACAGGTGAAAAGGGCTATGTCAACAGCGAATTCTCCAAAGTGCTATCCCACGATTCTATTCCGAAGGAGGCTTTTGAATCGTATTGCCCTTTGGCAGAGCCTAGAGTTCAGTATGGCGACCTGTCCTTCAGGGTAGATGGAAATAATGTATTTATGGCGAGGGCCTACAATTCCGTGCCAGAAGATGGAGACCTTTGGAAATCGGTTTACCAAGGAGCAACAATCTATTATGGAAAGATAGAAGGAAACCGACTGGTCTTCACACGTAGCTTGTCACGCTTTGATTTGACTTTGGACTCCCTTGCTCCATCGGAGCTGGAGGAAATAGAGCCTTACACTGCGTATTATTCACCCGTAGAAAGAGGATTTATTTTTGAAGGAGCACTGTTCAAGGCTGTAGATTTGGATGAAGACTTGAATACGGTTTCAGTTAATGAAGATACTGGAGTTCCTCATCCTTTGTCGGCACGCAAAGGTCTCTGTATATATGGGAATGTAGAAAGTGTGGCTGATAGTGAAGGGAAATTTATTCGGTTTGATAAAGTAGGAAATATATTGGAAATCAGTGAAGGGAATGAATCTTCTACAACTTACAGTTATAATACCGAACGTACAAAATATAACAGAAGTAACTGGGGTTCTTATATCATTACATACAGTGACCATAAGCGGAGCGATATGAGTTCAGATGAGTCTGATATGGAAGGTTCTGTAGAATATCTTTTTGACGAGCAGGACAGAATCATAGAACGTAAAAGTCAGGTGAAAATGATTCACCTCACAGAAAAATTTACTTACACCGGAGCGAACCTTCTTCCTGATAGTAAAAGTGTACACGATTACGATGAAACCGGAGATTATCTTACCACAGACAGGTATGAGTATCTGGAAGAGGACGAACACGGGAATTGGTTAAAGCGGAAAGTAATCCGCACCAATCAGGTGAAGGAGTATAAGGAGAATGGTGAGTCATTCTCTATCAAAACAGAGCCGGAACGTATCGAGACACAATCCCTTAAGTATTTCAACAACTAAAAATAACTATTATGAGTACGAAAATGAAATTCAAGTGTACTTCATGCCAATACATATTTGAACATGATGCTTATCAAAAAGAATGTTTCTGTCCGAAGTGTGGCAACACCAGTGAACGTTGTGCAGAAGAAGAACAGTTTATTGTCTGTAGTGAATGTGGAACTGAAATTCCTAACGGTGCAACATCGTGCCCCACATGCGGGTGCCCCATATCTGCCACGAAAAATCGCCATTGCCATGAATGTGGCGCTGAGTTGGCTGATTGCGTACACGTTTGTCCGCAATGCGGATGTCCCGTTGTACCAGCTGCACCGATTGCCGTTTCACCCATCCCTCCGGTATCCATTACACAGACAACATCTCCTATAGAGGTTGAAGAGCAGGAACTTTCCCTTCCCCCAAGGAGCAGAGCTTTATATTGGTTTATTGGTGGTATTGTATTGGTGCTGTTAGTAAGTTTCGGTATATTTTATTATACGACCGATTATTTTAAGGATAAGACCACCACATTGGAATCTATCGTAGGTACTTCGCAGCAAGTAGTGACTGATGGTGTCAACCTACGTTTACGGTATGCACCATCGCCGGATGCAGAAACATACAAGTGGGCTGACGGAACTAACCGCCACCCGGAGAAAGGCGAACGGTTTCCTTATCTAGGAGACATAGGAGACTTTTATAAAATTGATTATAAAGGACTTGTACTATACGTTTCCAAACAACATACTCACCTAGAATAGTTTTTTTATTTATTAACGCTAAAATATTTTGTATTATGGCACTCATTTTTTGCTCCCATTGTGGAAAGCAGGTTTCGGACAAAGCCACCACCTGCCCTCATTGTAATGCAGTCCTGCAAGCAGGACAACCTCAGGTTCAACCTCAAACAGCCCAACAACCGTTCCAGCAGAACACGAATGCTACACAACAGTCGGTTTATGTAAATGTTCTCGGCAAGCAGTCCAATGGTATCGGTACTACCGGGCTGGTATTCGCCATTCTTGGAATCTTTCTTGGGTGGATACCTATTCTTGGGTGGATTATCTGGTTCTTCGGTGCGCTTTTTAGTTTCATCGGATTATTCAAAAGTCCGCGCGGCTGCGCCATTGCAGGTTTCATTATCTCATTTATATGGGTGATTGTCGTTGTGTTCGTCGTCGGGTCTATTGGAGCCTTTTCACTCTTTAGTTAATGGTCGTTATACATTGGTTCTATTGTTTAAGAATCTAAATACCAATTAAGTGGTGCTGGCAAAAAGAATAAATTCACTTTTTGCCAGCATATTTTGTCTTGTTCCTTTTGTATGAAAAACAAAAGAAAGTAGAGCTAAAGGGGCTTCATGATTTCATTCTCATATTAAAACGCTGAACAAACTTTTTGAAAAAGAATTAAACAGGCTCTTAGTATTTCTGCACTTCTGCTTGCATAATATTATTTTATTCGTATGCAGTATTGCCTGTTTCCTGCAATACTGCATTTCAAATTCTTGCTTACTAAGTGATTATCCGCGCGCACAATCAGTTCCTTTCCAAAAGAATCAAGTTGCTAATGAGTTCTCATAGAGATTGTTATTGCAACTTCAAGAACGGCAGCGTATTCCCGCTCGTTGACAGCGGCAACTTCCCGTCCCATTTCTCCACAGCCTTGAGTTGAATCAATTCCGGCGTAATGCTTTGTTGAAGAATACGGTTTGCATCCGCCTTACCCTTGGCGGCAGCTACTACCTTTTCTGCCTCGGCTATGGCAGCTTTCTTTTCATTCTCCACCTTCAGGGCATTCTGCACAGCAGTGTTCTTGGCATCAATGGCCGCCTGCAAAGTCTCATTGGGTTTCACGGACGACTGGATATTAGTGAACGTAAAGCCACGCTTGCTCAGACGCTCTTTCAGCAGTTCCTCCACTTCTTTCTCGAAAGCGGGACGGTTGTTGATGAGCGAGTCCGTCTCATAGAGTCCTGCCACGTCCTTATAGGCATTCTTCACTTCCGTCAGAATGACGCTCTGCTCCAATTCTTCGGTAGTCTTGCGATAGCGCAAAAAGACCACCTTGGCATTGTCGCGCTCAATATAATACTCAATAGTAGGGTCTGTCTTGAAAATCGTACCTTTCTTATCTTGAATGTCAAAAGGCTCGTAGTCCACAATCTGCGCGAAAGCGGGATACTCAAAAAGCTGCTTGGCAAAGCGGTTGTAAACCACCCAACCCGTTTCCACCTTGGCATCGTCCACACCGCGCTCACTGCCTGCCAGGTTAACGATGATACCCGTCTGTCCCGAGTCAATACGCTCCACGGCAAACATGACCAAGAACAATACTATAATTCCAATGACTGAGACTCCTGCCGCACCTACTTTTACTGTTGATTTGTTTGTAATTCCCATGGCGTTTTCTGTTAGTTTAATGAATAATGTTACAAAGATATTCATAATTGTTTGTCCAAGAAAGGCAATCCGGTCATTTTTGGAGAGGAAAGGCCTCCCTCCCGCACATAGTGTAGAAAGGAGACCCATAGTCTCCATATTTTCAGAATTTACCCAGCCCAGCAATGTTCACGATACGACCTGCCAGCAATGCTTTCTTCAGATAAGTACGGAAATCTTTCAGCGTACTGTAGGAATTACCCTCACTCACACCGGACATGACACTGATTTCCTTTGCCACCTCTTTCTGTTTTGCCGGATTGCTGCATTTATAAGCAATCGCAGGATATCCCTTTTTTGCAAAGCTTTATTTCCTTCTCGCAAGATACTCGATGGCATAAACTGACCAGCGGGGAACTTTGCGGATATTTGTACGGACAGCAGGAATGTCGCACAGCAGGAAGAGGGCGGCAAGGCCTAAAGCGAACCAGATAACATAGCCATAAACCTGCTTCATTGCCACCATCATCATGGAGTGCAGGAAGTTGCGGCCAACGTATTCCCCGAGGTTGAAGTGCGCCATATCCAAGTGCGTGAGAGTGAGTTGCTGTCCGTAGCTCATCATGTTGTCGTTCATAAAGTGCGAGAAGATAGTGGTATAAATGCCATAACCTGCTGCTCCTGCCAGATACATATGGAGGATGTTGAACACGAACAAGCTCATGAAGAACTGCTCAAGACTCGGTACCGATTCGTCTAAAGCCCACATCAATGTTGGGGCAAGGATGGCATATGCAAATCCTCGCAAGAAGATGGCAAAGCGATACTGCTCGATATGGACGTTTATGTCCAGCGTGAAGTACATCAGCATGCCATAGAGTGCGATACCGATGAAGGCAATGCCGAAGAGTTTCCACACCTTCCACTTCTTGATTTTCAGCCAATAGAGATCGAGCAGGATACCGAGATACATGCCGGGAAGCGCCCACATATACTGCATCTCTTTGGTCAGTTCCTCCAGCCGGAGGACCTCGCTGTAAAGTATCTCTTCCATCGTGTATTCAGCACCGAAAGCGAGTTCGGTAAAGAAGGTGACGATGAGGATGGGAACAACGTTGCGATATCTAAAAAGACTAAGCTCGATGTAGGGATAACGGTAGTAGCGCAGGCGGTAGAGCACAATGCCGAAAAGCACAATGGCAGCACCGAACAGAAGACGTATGCGGAGGGTATCGAACCACATGAAATAGTCGCCGTACACCACAATGTACGACACTACGAGCATCAGTCCGCAGATGAGCAATGCTCCCTGAAAGTCGATACCTTTGAGCGACAGACGCTGGGGCATGGGACAAAACGGACGACAGAAGACGGTCTGCGTGAGCAATACGAACAACATAGTGCCGATGGTAAAGACATGCATCATCTGCCATGTGAAATGATGACCGAACCAAGCGGCAAGCCATCCGCTACCCTCGATGGCGGTGAGCAGGATGATGTGAAGCACGGGGAAGAAAACGGCAAAATCGCGTCGGGGGGTAATCCAAAGCTGGATGTTGCTCATGCACTCGAACGTGCCCTGTATCTTAGCCATCCCGGCCATGAAGCACACTATCATGAGCACAGGCATCGACTGGCAATGCATCGTCAGCACATTGCATACAGCAAGAACAATAGCAGAACCGCAGAGCAACTGCTTGTTGGTAAAGCGGAACTTCATGCGGAAAAGCATAGGAAAATAGACTGCCATGCCCGCGAGGGTGGCATAAAGCAGAAAGAGCACGTCCTCAATCATGAAGTCGGTGGTGCCACGAATGCCATCCAGCGCACCAAGGTAGATGCTGCCGCCGAACTGGAAGCAAAGAGCGGTCAGCACGTACAGCCACGGCTGTATCCGGCGAGGCACCCACCCCTTCATCATAGGCATGGAAAAGCCCATGCCGGGTGGAGGGCCACCGGCGCTCTTCATAAAGAATTCAGTCAATTGTCCCATTATTCTTCAACGATACATTCCACATTATAACCGCCTTTGAGTCTGGCAACATTAGCATTCTCATCGAGCTTGATACGTACGGTGACGCGCTGTTCGACCTTCACAAAATTACCCGTGGCATTGTCGATGGGAATAAGTGAGAAGGCACTGCCGGTAGCATCAGAGATACGTTCCACCGTACCCGTATATTGTACACCAGGAACGGCATCGGCTGTAATCTCGGCCTTACTGCCCACCTTGATATGAGGCAACTGGCTTTCCTTGTAGTTCGCCTCAACCCAACGTTCACCATCGTCAACGATACTCACCAGCGTCTGGCCCGGATTGACAAGCTGACCTATGTGAATATCCTTCGTACCAACGGTACCGTTACAAGTGGCAATGATGTAGCAATAAGAGAGGTTGAGACGGGCGAGGTCGACGGCACGACAAGCCAGCTCGATGCCCTGCTCCGAAGCGGAAAGGTGATGCCCCTGTTCGACCACGACAGCCGACTGCATCTGACGTGAACGAACCGCCTGCTCGTAGGCTGCCTTGGCACTAAGATAAACCGTATGTACCTTGTCATACTGTTGTCGGGTAACAGCATCCTGACTGAGGAGCTTCTTGAAACGAGCATCCTCACGCATGGCATTCTCCATCTGCACACGTGCGGATTCGATGCCTGCCTCGGTAACGGTCATGCTTGTTTTGGTGGTAACGATACTGCTTGCCGTTCCCTGCGAACCCTGTTCGGCACGGAGAAGATTTGTCTCGGCTTGGGCCAGTCGCAAGCGAAATTCGGCATCCTCGATGATGGCAAGCGTATCACCTTTCTTTACCTGCTGAAAATCCGCGAACCGTACCTCACGGATGAAGCCTTGCACACGGCTGCTCTGAGGCACGATGTTCTGGCGTACACGGGCATTGTCGGTAAATTCTCCACTGCCGAAGTGCATAAACTGGCTCACCACATAAACAGCTCCACCCAAGAGGCAAAGCACGATAAGCGCATTGTATAAATAGATATGTATCTTGTTCTTTTCCATTATTATAAAGTATTTGTTACGTATTTGAGTGTATAGAAATTATAAAGCATGCCGATGCGGGCATTAACCAGCGCCATTTCAGCAGAGAGTTTCATGTTGGAGGCATCGACCATGTCGGTAAGGAGCGCAAGGTCGTTCTGATAACGATTCTGCACCACGGAGTAGTTCTGATTGGCAAGTTCCACCTGCTTTTGCTGTGTCTTTACCTCGGTGTAGGACGTAAGGAGGTTAATGTAGTTTGCCTCTACAGCATTCTCCACACCCTCACGGGCCAAGGCGAGCACTTCCCTCGACTGCCGATGTTCAGTACGTGCCTTGCGGATGTGGTGTTTGTTCTTCCAAAGACTGCCAAGATTGAACTTTACGCCTATCCCGACAAACCACACATTTACATTGCAATCCTTCGGGATGAGGTCTTGTGTATAAGGTCCAAAGAGATGATTCTCTGCCACAACAGCCACCGAAGGTAATGATTCCGCCTTTGCCTGCTTCACCTTCTGCTCTGCAAGATTTGTGGCAACCGTTGCTTGGCTGATACCAAGATTGTTGTCCGTTGCCATCTGCTGCCATGTGTCTTGAACGGCGATTGCCGAGAGTGCATTTATTTCTGTATTTAGCTCATTCTCATCGGGAACTATAACCGTCTGCTCCGGTAAATGAAGCGTTGTAACTAGTTGATGGTTAATGATGGTAGAAGCATCGGTGAGCCTTGTCAGTGTGAGTTCAAGACTCTGCAACTGATATTCATAGCGAGTGATGTCGTTCTGCAAAACAGTACCCTGCTCACGGCGGGCTTTCATTTGGTCAATCTCCTTCTGCGTAAGTGCGATATTCTGACGCACCACTTCTATCTGATTGCCTAACTTGTAGAGGTCAAGATAGTAACCCGTCAACAAGAAGCGCACCTCCTGGCGGTTTTTCTCCACATCGAGTTCTGCCATCTTTTTGCCCAATTCTGCCATGCGGATGCCCGAACGGATAGCGCCACCGGCATACACAACCTGCGACACTTGAGCCGTGAAACTATTTCCCCAATGGGGGGTGTCCTGCTTGCCGTTTGCCACAGGAATAGCCCCCATACCTGGCACGATGTAGTCTGTCACTCCATCGGTCGAAAAACCTCGCGACAGCATGAAGGCATTGCCCGTATAACTACCCTGAAGGCTCAAATCCACACTCGGCAGCAAAGCCGACCTGGCTACTGCCACCCCTTCGCTGGCTGCCTGCAAAGCCACTTCACTCACTCTCACTTTCTGACTCTGTTGGTCAGCAAGATTGTAAAGTGCCGTGAGTGTCATCGCCTGCACAGCCTTGTCTTGTGCATATATAGGCATAAGACAAAGCTCTCCGGCCATCAGAGCGACAACCAGAGCTGAATAAACCATAAGTTTGTTCATGAAATAAAAATAAATGTATTGTTGTTCATTATTTTTTTCCTCTAACCGTTAACTATAAGCCGTTAACCTCTGTTCATTCCCTCGGAAATACTAATAATGAACCATAAGAGTCCGGACAGCACAACATCTGCCACAATGCGCTACAAACGACCTCATCAGGGAATATAAAAAAGATGAGAACCGAATTTCGAGCACTATTGATTAAGAAATCCGGTGCAAAAGTACAAATAAAAAGTCGAAATAGGGTTCAAAAAAGTCGGTAAGTATCAAAAATTAATGTTTGAAAAGTATGGTATCATCCTTTTTCTTATTGACAATTTTAACTTAAAACAAATCGTAGTCAATAAATCACTGCACATCATATAGTAATAGGGAATAGCCTGCACCACAGCCCATCCCCTATCACCTTAATTCTACTTGTGTGACTTCTCCTCTTACTTCACCACACCGTCCGTCATCGTAAAGCCTTCCAGTGAGCCGGCTTTCACCTGAATACAAATCACACTGATAGCACTATCTGCCGCAGCCGACAATTGGCGTTCTCCTGCCGGAGCCACGCGAAGCCAGTCACCCGCCTGCAGCTCTACAGTTTCTCCGTCAATCACCATGGTGCCATGTCCGGAGAGGACGGCATAAATCTCTTCATTTTGCTTGTGCGAATGCACAAAGGGTACTCCCGCACCAGCCGGCAGATTGCTGATGGATACTTCCGCACCGGTCAAATTCAATGAATCGTGCAGCTCGACACGTGCCTCGCCTGCGGGCACATTTACTTTCTGATAGTTCTTCATAATCACTTCTCCTTAGTATGTTTTGATTTACGATTGCAAAGTTAGGCGACTGCCACATGCCACACAATAAGGCACTTGCAAATCAGTCTGTTACCTCCATGTTACCATTATTGGCAAATAAGGAGTTAGAAAAATAAAATTAACAAAATTTATCTCTATCTTTGCCGAAAAAGCAAATATCGACTAAACTCTATAAAACATGAAGATTCTGAAAAAAATTTCAAAAGTAATAGTCATTGTAGTGGCTGTACTGGCAGTCATTTGGTGTGGTTTGTATGTTTACGCCAACTATTTCTATAATGATAAGCAGATTGATGTAGAAAACTTCTACATTGCAGAACTACCGTTAGCCCCCTCACAGTTTGAAGAAGATTTCAAAGAAATACACCAGACCGTCATGGAGAATTATTCATTATACCAAGCCAAACATCTGAATATGGATTCATTGTATCAAGCTTGTAACGCTCGCGTTCGCCAGGCGCAGACCACCACATACTACGGACTGATAGTGCAGGAATACATCTCTGCCTTACAATGCGCCCACGCCATTACCTGCTACAAGATGTACACAGCCAATCAACGCGTAGCCTTTATAGAGAATTCCTTGTTCGTTGACAAACCCAATGACTATCTGACAGAATACGGATTCCAGGACAAAGACCGGATTATAGCTATCAACGGATTCCCCTATAAACAATGGATTGAACAGAACGAAAAATATACCGAAGCATCTACCATCCCCTACAGACGGCTCCGTACAGCCTATGATGCGTTCCGTAGTTATGCAGACACCCTAAGAAACTATACACTGCTGAGAGGGGGCGATACTCTAACCGTCACCCTTCCCTTGAAACAAAGGGACTATTTTCCGGATAACGAAGAACAAACTGTGGAAAGCAGGATATTACAAGACAGCATCGGTTACCTTACCATCAAAACCATGATGAACCCCGTCATGGAAGATTTCAAGGCAGTCTATCCCAAAGTCAAGGATTTACCATACCTCATTATAGACGTACGTAGAAACGGAGGAGGAAACAGCATGAATGGAGTAGACATCTGCAAGTACTTCATCCGCGAAGCACAACTACACTGCGTCAGCAAGAACTACATCATGCAACCCGAAACCGACGCCTATAAAGGTAAAATCTACCTGCTGACCGACACTTATACACTCTCTGCTGCCGAAAGCTTCACACTTGACATGAAGGAAAGCGGCCATGTCACCCTCATCGGTGAAGCCACTGGAGGAGATACCGGCAATGAGCCCCGTCCTTTCTGCACTAAACAGCGAACCTATTTCCGTATTCCTACCCGCCAGCCGGATGTCTCTCCCAAAGGTTTCCCTATGGAAGGTATAGGCATACCACCCCATCATCAAGTATCCCAAACCGTAGCAGATTTCATGAAGGATGAAGATACAGTGCTGAATTATGCTGTCGGACTGATAACAGAGAAACAATAATACATTTCCTCAACGAAAAAAAGCCAAGTATCAAAGGTATCTCACCTCACGATACTTGGCTCTTTTATATTGAAAACATTTCTACATTGGCAGTAATATTATGTAACAGTAGTAAATTGTCTGATATCAGAACTAGCGGAAAATTTATGGTATGACGTTCCAAAAAAATGAAATTGTCTCTGCAACAAGTGGATTTATACTTGCCTTATCGTAACGGTGGCATCTACGGACACCCAAACAAGAGATATAGACTTTCCGTTTCATGCGCATATATCTTCCCCCTTCATATTCATGCAATACTGTCATACAAAAATAGGAAGAATAAATCAGAAGAGCAGTACATATACTGCTAATTTATTAAAATATAGAATCCTTGCTTGTGGTCTGGAGATTCCAGTTTCATATCGGCACACATCAGGAAAGCATTGTACGGCCCCCACATGGACATGATGAACCAAAGCTGGTCATCATTGTCTTTCAACGGATGTATGTAAGCGCAATACAAGGCAGGATACCTGTCTGCTTCCGCCAATACTTTCGGCTCACTCCAGTGGACGAAACCCTTCGAAGTACAGTAAAGAATGGCATGCCTTTTGGCCAAAGGAGCCTCATCGTAGTTCGGATTGTAATTTTTTATTCACGACAAAGCCTTCTCCACTGGTATCTCCGAAAAACATGCCCACACGGTTTCCATCCATATGCCACATCAAGCCTAAATCCGTTCCATATACATCAAAGTCAGGTCCGGTATTATTGGGATTCAGTAATATATCTCCCGGCAAGGGATTGCCTGTGACACGAGATATCATGCGTACATTATCAATACACTGTGTTTTTTCACTATCAGCATCCTTACAAGCCATATTGCCCGTCAAACTGCAGGCAAGAAGCCCGAATAGTAAAATTTGTTTATCTCACATTCTTATCAACTCCATATACAAACATACATTTCCCCCATCTATTCCTCTATTCTTTCCAAGATAATCAGTCCCAGTTCAAACTGGTCCCCACCGTTATTATTTCTTACATGGAAAGTGACCGAATTGGTTTGTTCCGTCAAGTTGATGTCTCCTACATATACTCTGTCTTTAGACACTTCTCTGTCCTTCTTAGTAGAAATCCATCCGGACAATTGCTTCTGACGTTGCCAAACCTGGAAGTCAGCACCATTTGGCTTTTCAAAATAGTTAATCAGCAAACGGTACCTGCCTTCGGGCACATCGGTCAGATTGATACGAACCACACCTCCGTGACAGGTGTTCATGCGGATGCCACGATCATTGGATACTTGAACGCCTCCACCCACTGTCATTTCCATCAACTGAGGGAAATAAATATGTTCGGTAGGCAAGTAAACCACACGTTGTTCCGCAGAAGGTTCTTCCCTATTTTGCAAAGGACGGTCAGAGTAAAAGAGACCAATGGAAATATAATCCACCGGGAAGTTATTTTTTACCTCACCGTGTTCCATTCCATGATAGATTTCCTTTTCATAAGACATCTTGTCGACCAAGAAGAAGCGGTAACCGCCGGTACGCGCCATCGGAAGCGAATAGTCCAGACAACCATGAAGGGGAAGACTGTTTCCTCTGTCCCAACGGTCCAGGCAAGCATACCAACCGCCGTTATAATAGTCTTCGGAACCGGTACCATGCAGGCGTGCCTTCTTATCTACATAGGTCGTATCGTCTCCCTCAAAGAAGAGGGTCATACCCGGACGCAATCCCTGCGCTTGGTGGATGGTGCCTATATAGTGTCCCTTTCCTTTTTGTGCTGCAAACTTATGGAAGGTGCCGAGCGGAGTCTTCTCCCTGCGCCATGTAGAATAGAATTTACCTTCTTGCTTGGCATTGCGCTTGTTACTGTTATAATACACCTTCACATTTACGGAAACAGGGGATTGCTGAACGTCTTCTCTCTTCTTATAAATTATCTTCATGGAAGCCGATTCATCGAAAGGCATCGGCAGGTAACAGTAGTTGGAAGTACCCTGCTTACCCATCAGAATGCTGCGCATGGCTCCTTTGCCATAAGCGTAGCCAAAGAAGTCGGCAACGGGAGCATAGATAGCCTCCACTTTCTCATTGTCCCACCTGGCAGAAAGAAGCACATCCTTGTACAAGCCTTCGAAAGAGCTACCGCCGTCAATCGTCATACCGACAATACGTCCCGGCTCCTCCATCTCAAAGAAAGAAACTTCTTCGCCCGGATTGATGGTGAATGTCTTCTCCATAGTCTGCGTGACGGCAGACTTTCCGAACGTATAGTTGGTGACGGCGGGAGTCAAATCAGCCCATACCTTGTTCACCTCGGCCAGCAACTCCTTATCCTGCTGTGAGAATTCACCGGTATAGGTTTCCACCTTCTTTCCCGGAAGGTTACGGTATTGTATCTGAATGAATTCCAACTTAGGTCCGTCGAAAACAATCTTGCAGGACTTTTTGTACGTAATGGGCAGATAACAATAAAAGCCACCGATTTCATTGCCGCAGACCGGCTTCGTAAACGGATAAACCTTACCGGAAAACAAGTCCGAGAACTTTATTTTCAAACCGGGTTCTTTCTGTCCGTCAAAATAGAAATAGAGCATGTTGTCCGTCGGTGTGGGTGTCCAGATGCGGTTGATGACTCCGGGACCTTCCATCTCGGCAATCACCAGCCTATCATCTTCCTTGCGGAGGAAAGAATAAGTTCCGGCAAAACCATCGTCGTTGCCCCATGTCCTGTCGTAGCTCGAAAACTGCTCCACATAAGAGCCCGTACGATATTCGGGCAGTTTATCCACTCTTTTCAACAACTCCAGCTCGTCTGTCCATCTGTACGGATTCTGAGCCATTACATACGAGCCTGCCCACAAAACGGCAGACAAGAAAACTGAAACCTTCTTTAGGGTAATCTCCATAGATTATTTGTTATATGTTTATTAAAAAGGCAAGGAGAGAATGCCTGCTTAAACGGTATCTCTCCTCACTGACAGTACTATTTCAATAGAAAGGATTACCTGTGTCCATAAAGCCACATCAATTCTCATCTTCTGAAAATACAATGAAACTTACGCCAAAGAATTTGGCCCATTGCACATTGTTCGGACCTGGTCTCATTTCGATATGAACGACACCTTCGTCATTGGGCTCGATGCCCTTGATCTTTACCATTCTATCGAAATTATCGTCATTGACCAGACAAGCAGTGCCATCGTTCTTTCCGATTACATGATACTCGGTCTCCGTTCCACGGTCATTGATGTGGCCATAGAAGTTGAACGTGTATTTTGTTTCCCGAGAGAGACCTGTCAGCTTGAATCCACTGACCGGAATAGCAATGCCGTCGCTGAAGAACATATCCTCAGAAGCTGTATCCGGAAAGCCCAAGTTGTTACTCAAGCCACGAGCCAATTCTCCGGAAAACGGTTTGTCCACTTCGATGCCAAAGGTAGTAGGACGGCCTCTTTGATCAAGCATGTTCACCAATCCGGGGTCTCTAGGATTCCGATAGTTGTTGAACGGAGCTGGAGAGTCGAAGACACCAAAGTCAATGTAACACGTCTTAGGAGTCTTGATAACAGTCAAGTCGCTAAAGTAGCACAACTTGCCATCGGCCGTCTCTACCTTGATGACCGTTTTTCCGACGGCAACAGGCGTAATGACGGCCGCATTGTTTTCTACGCCTTCAATGGTCGCCACATCGGAATCGAGCACACTCCACTTCAACTGATAGGAATCACCCGCCAAGGTGTCAACGGAAGCGGTGACAGTGGCAGTTTCGTCAATCTCCATATAAACCGACGACTGATCGATACGAACAAACTTACGATTGGACAAGTCCACATCATTGTCATCCGAGCAAGACATCAATGTGGCAAACGCTAACGCCATTGTACAAAATATGAATTTTATTGATTTCATACTTCTTCTCAATTATTTATGCGATTCAGCAGTTGCAACTGATTTCTTTTTTACCGGTTATGAACTAAATGTGATATAGAAACGGGGGCAACTACTGATTCGCATGATTTATTAATATCCGGGAGCTTGTCTCAGTTTAGGATTTATATCCATCTGGGCTTGAGGAACAGGCCACAAATACATTCTCTTATTGAAGGTACGGCTCTTATAATAAGTTCTCTTATAAAAAGCTTTCGGATTGTTCACATCATCACTCTTTTCAGAACCATCATGGTTCATTCCGTACAACTTACCACCCAAATACTTTTCCCCAAGTTTCCAACGACGGATATCATGGAAGCGGATACCTTCGCAATTGAATTCCACACGGCGTTCCTGTTGAATGGCGGCACGCATTTCTTCCTTGCTCAATCCCTCTTTCAAAGCAGGAATCCCGGCTCTTTCTCTTATCAGATTGACATACTTATACACATCGGCCGTAGGAGCTGACGACGATTCGTTCAGTGCTTCCGCATAACCCAGGTAAGCATCGGCCATCCGGTATAAGATACCCGGTTGATATACATACTTGTTTTCCCGGGGGAATACATCCAAAGAGATTCGCTTACGGACATTATAACCGTTCTGCGGAGAGTCGAAAGTCATGTCGGTGTCTCTACCTCCCTGCAAAAACTCTACGTGACGGTTATCCACTCCCAACCAAGCACCATTATAAATTACGGAAACATAGAAACGAGGTTCGCGATTACAATACATATTGTAAGTACCCTCTTCGGTCACCGGACTCATGCCGGTCTCTTTGTCAGCCAAGTGTGAAGGTCCTCCTCCGGGCCACTTGGTAGTTCTGAATTCCGTTTCGGTGGAAAATCCCTTCTCCACATATCCTGATTCGGGATTGATAATAGGAGAACCGTCTTCATTATATCCTACGACGGGAACCTCCCCATTCTTCATATAGAACGCATCTACCAATTCTTGGGTAACCCCCATTGCAGCATTTCCACCAATGCCCTTCGGCAAATGATGGTCTTGCCAATAATAGAGGTCTGCATTCTCGGGCCGCCCGAAGACAATCTCCTTATTACCTTCGGAAAAGCGTTTCAATGACATGTTATAATAAGACATGAAAGGGTCAATTGTGCCGTCCGCATTATACTCACAGTATAATTTATATCCGGCGGCCTCGGCAGCCGCTATCAAATCCAGATGGGCGGCTGCCGCTTTCGTCCATTTTTCCGTTTTTTCTTCCGCATCAAACAAATATTCTCCTTCCGAATTTTGCCAGTCCTTGAAATCGGGATTTCCGTTGAACAAAGGGCTTGCAGCATAAAGCAATGTCTTCGCCCGGATAGCCAAAGCCATTATAGAAGTCGCCCTGCCCCAATCGGTATTATTCGAATAGACAGCGGGCAAGCTTTTAGATACTTCCAAAAGTTCATTGTCAATCCAAGCTACAATCTCGTCATAAGGCCGTTGAGGAGTCATCAATTCAGATTCGGGAGCATCAACCGGAAAAATTACCCCGGGAGTAAACGGAATAGGCCCGTATAATTCAATCATTAAAGAATAATAGTAGGCTATCAGGAAGCGAACTTCGTATTTCATCTGATGCACATAGGCTTCGGTGAGACCTTTCTCCGGAATAACCTTTGCTTGTTCCAAGAAAATCAGTCCGGCGCGTATCCGCTTGTTAAGTTCTACCCAATAATAGGGATTCCAAGCCGAAATAGGGCTCCAGTTGCCAGTGGTATAGGCATACACATTGCCCCAACCGAAGGGCGACCAGTCCTGAGGAATCGTGATATCATCCCCCATGATATTGTAACCATGGTCTTTAAAATATCCCCACATAGGACTGGGAACAGAAGAATAAACACCGGCCAACCAGTCTTCCGTTCTTATCTTATCGGAAAAAACCATCTCCATGGTCAGCTGATCGTCAGGGGCCTTATCCAGAAAATCGTTGCAACTTGTTGTCAGTGCCATGAAACCCGACAACAAAACGGCTACCAATATAGATTTATATTTTTTCATATATCGTATCTTGTTAGTTATTGAAATTAATGCTGAATCCTATTGACACAGATTTCATCTGAGGATATCTCAATCCATCCGTAGTTTCCAGTTCCGGATCCCAAAGCTTGAAATCGGAGAATGTCAACAGATTGGTTCCCCTTGCAAACAAACGGCAGTCCCGAACCCCAATCTTGCTTGTCCAGCGCCGTGGAAGGGTATACCCCAGTTCAAGATTCTTCAACCGCAAGAAACTCATGTCACGCAACCACCAAGTGGAAGCTCTGGAGTTATTAGCCACGGCCTTGTCACCCATGCGGGGCCAGAATACATCTTTCCTCGGATTTTCCGGTGTCCAGCGGTCGTCTATATTCGAGAAGATATTGCCAGCTCCCAATGAAGAACCCGGCAGCCAAGTTTCTCCTCCCAGCAACTGATAAGTCTTGCCGGTACCCTGGAAGAATATGCCAAAATCGACCGCCTTGTATCTGACCGTTGCTCCAAAGCCATAAACCACCTCAGGAATACGCGTACCGCCAATGGCTGTCTCATCCACTGCCGTCACTTCACCGTCACCATTCAAGTCCTTATATTTAATATCCCCCGGACGCAAATTACTCGCATCGCTGAAGTTCTGCGCAGGAATGCCTTCCTTCAGCCTGCCGTTCTCGTCAAAGTCATCTTCCGTAAAGAGTCTTTCGGCTATCAGACCGAACATTTGTCCTACCGGTTTGCCGGTGCCCGAACGATAAGTACCGAGGATGGCCGCCGGTTCATCTATTTCCAACACTTTATTGTGGGCATACGTATAGTTGGCCATGGCAGACACAGCCCAGTCTTTATTGAACTGGTGGTTGACATTCAACGAGATGTCAAATCCTTTATTCTCCACCTTACCGAAATTGGCCCAGACACTACGGTTAAATCCTGCCGAACCCGGTACATTCTTACGTTGCATGAAGATGTCTTCTCTCTTTTCCTTAAACACATCTACCACAAGGTTCACACTGTTGTTCCAAAGTCCCAAGTCCAGACCGGCATTCATCTTGGTCACAGTCTCCCAAGTCAGATTATTGACCCCGATTTCACCTTCGGAACGCCCCAAACGATAAACATTGGCATCCGTACCCCAAGTATAGGACCCGGTATCTACAATGGTAGAAATATACGCGAAGCGTCTGCCGCCTCCGATATTACTGTTACCGGCTTTTCCCCAAGTGGCTCTCAGTTTGAGGTTAGATACAATATCGGACAACGGCTTCATGAATTTCTCTGACGATACAATCCATCCTAAAGCCACGGCCGGAAAGAATCCGAACCGTTTGCCACGTGCAAAGTTCTCGGAACCGTTGTAACCAAAATTAAATTCACCTATATAACGGCTGTCGTAAGTATACGAGAACCTTCCAGCTATACCCTGACTCCGGTAAGGGAGAGTTTCGCCCTTGTCATAATCCTTCTGATTATACAAGAACATGGCATTCACGTCATGCATACCTCCGAAAACGCGGTTGTAAGAAAGCATTCCTTCCAGGTAGATACTTTGGTCTCCCCATTCGGCTCCTTTGGCATAGCCCAAGAACTCCTGACCGTTTTCCTGTACATCGGTAACAATGTTGCCATCCTCATCGCGCGATGTTGCCGGATTATAGTAATAAGGATTCTTGGAACGCGTCACCGAATTGGCAGAGAACTTATCAAACGAAAAAGTCACTTTCGCCTTCAAACCGGGTGTGATGAATTTCAAATCCTGCTCAAGAGAAGTCAAGGACTCGATTTTATTGTGGTTCATCTTTTCATATCCGCGTTGCGTGGCCCAGGCCCAAGGGTTCTCCTTGAACTTCACACGCGGAATGCGACCATCGGAATAAATAGCCGGATGCACATAGGGCGGAACACGCATCGCCTGATAGAAAATACCGGCATTTGTTTCGTTGCTTCCCGGAGGCGCATTCCTGGTTTGCAGAAAGACTCCTACATTAGCGCGAAACAGCGTGGTCGGAGTCAGATTCACGTCGACGTTGGAACGTACCGTATATCGGTTCACTTTCAATGAAGAGTCCCATTCCTGATTTTTGTCGCGCTCAATAATACCATTCTCATTATAATATCCCACCACCAGCGAATAACGCAGGATATCCGTACCACCATTGACACTGACGTTGGCCTTCGTATTGTCTGCATGGTCTTTCGACACGACATCCCACCAATTTACATCCGGGTACAGTTCCGGGTCGGTCTGATTCTGATAGTTCAGCAAAGTGGCATCGCTCACGAACGGAGCTCTTCCTTGCTCGGCATACATCTCATTAATCAATTGCAGGTATTTCACACTACCAATATAATCGGGTATCTTGATGGGTTGCGTAAAGGAGTGTTCAAAACGTACATCTACCTGAGGCTTTCCGATTTTACCGCGCTTGGTTTCAATCATCACCACCCCATTAGCACCGCGTACGCCGTAAAC
This sequence comes from Bacteroides sp. L10-4, assembly GCF_013373675.1. Taxonomy (NCBI): domain Bacteria; kingdom Pseudomonadati; phylum Bacteroidota; class Bacteroidia; order Bacteroidales; family Bacteroidaceae; genus Bacteroides; species Bacteroides sp. L10-4. The sequence continues at coordinate 3,137 of NZ_JABXJH010000029.1, read as the reverse complement.
GGCACTGGCAGCAGCATCCTTCAAGACAGAGAAAGAAGCTATTTCCTCGGGATCGATATCGTGAAGCGACCTTTCGATACCGTCCACCAACACCAGCGGATTGGTATTTCCTGTAAAACTACTGATACCACGAATCCAGAAATCCGAATTATTAAACCAAGGGTCACCGCTTCTTTGAACTGCAATAACACCAGGTACCATACCTGCCAAATTATTGCTTAAGGAACGGCTGGGAGCCGCAGCAAGCTTGGCAGGCTCAATGTTGGTGATGGAGCCAACCACGGAAGCCTTCTTCTGCGTACCGAAGCCCACTACCACCACTTCGTCAAGGGCCGCCACGTCTTCTTCCATGGATACGTCGACAATACCCTTCGAACCGACCGGCAATACTTTATCCTTAAAACCGATATAAGAAAACTTCAAGGAAGGCTTCTCACCACTCAATACAATCGTATACGTGCCGTTGATATCGGTAATCACGCCATTGGAGGGATTATTGACCTCCGTCACGTTTACTCCGATGAGCAATTCACCTTGTGCGTCCATCACACGTCCGGTCACCTTCTTGGGCGACTGTGCAAGTGCATAATGCATATTCCCGATAAAGATTAAAAATACCAGGAGACATTTCATCGGTTGCTGCTGAAAAATGTTTTTCATATTAGAAACTATTATTGATGATTTACTAATTGTATAGAAAGCCATACAACCTATTACCGGCACCATAGCAGTGCCATCATGCTGGCACTATTGTGCCAATCTATTGGCAACATTGTGCCAAAGCGATGGCACAGTCTTGCCACTACGTTGGCAAGACTTAAGAAAAACAGCAATACTTAAATACGGCTCTATACGAAAGAAAGAATCCCTCTTATTCGTTCCCCCAAAGCGTAGCTTTATTACCCTTAGCTTTACGCCAGGCGTCACGCCAACGATGTATGTCCATGTGATTGATGAAAGGCTTCGGTGCCCTTTGTGCCTTTGTAGGAGCTTCGGGAAGAGATACTGCCGAATCCTGATACCAATAGGCGACGGTGGCCAAATCCAAGGTCAGGTTATTGTTGGAACCATGCTCTATCGTGCCTTTCACACTCTTCTCAAAGAAGACGGGATCGGCTATGAAGAAGCGGTAGACATGGGTACGTCCCAGCCAGCCTATGTCATTATTAACGCGCGGATACCCGAAATAAGGATGCGAGAACGGCTCTTTAGGGCACCAGGAAGTGTTGAAGAAGTCTTCCGTGCCCGTTCCTATCAACGAAGGCGTTTCCTCTCCGTCAATGAACCACATATCATCCCCTTCGCCATACCACATAGTAGTAGGGCAGTGCACATAGTAGTTGATGCCCACGAAATGCCCTTTTCCTTGTGTGTCTACGAAAACGTAATTGTCCTTACCGGTAGTATTCGGTTTCTGCTCTCCGGTAAGTCCCCATTCCGTTTCACCTTCGGGAAGGGCCTCCGTGAGGTTATGGTTGTACCACGCATGGAATCTGCCCATATCTTTGGGAAGCTTGTCCATTTCCAGATAATCTACATAGAAATAGAAGGCATCGATATTCCTGTCACTTTGATTCTCGATTTCAATACGTGCTCCCTTTTCAAAAGGCATGGTAAAGTAGCAAGACATTCCGGTACCGTTTTCAGGACCTGATGAAAGAGGCAATGATGCATAATTATATCTTTCGTCCCATCCTTGCCCAAAGAAAGGTCCGATAGGAGACTCTACAGAGGGATAATCGTTGCCATCCCAATACATACGGATAATAATATCATTTCTGCTCAACGCGGGAGGAGGAGGCGCAATGGTTACCCAAATATGGTTGATGGCCCCTGCTCCCTTGATGTCTGCAATGATACGTTTCTCACCCGGCTTGAAAGGTTCCAGATGATCTCTGTTGCCTCCGGTAGGGTCTGTACTGGAGATTCTTTTGTTCTTTACACCCGATTTCAACTTTGCCAAGTCAAACATTTCATTCGTCATGTTCGACTGTGCAAAAACAGCAGGAAAGTACAATCCCAAAACAAGGGAAAGCAACAAACTGAATTTTGTAATTCTTCTCATGATTTTTTGTTTACATTGATTAATTAGATGATTAGTATTCCAATAAATAGGGTTTCTCATTGAATGTTTTCCACAGCAATTCTCCAAACAATGTATTGGCCCATGCAAACCAGCTCCTTGTGAATTTCTTGGGGTCATCCTTGTGGAATGACTCGTGCATGAATCCGGTACCGGCATGCGTTTTCTGGAGCATCCGGATACATTGCTGTAACTCTTCATCGTTTTGAGCGGTCAGGGCTTTCATTATCAGACTCATCGGCCATATCATGTCTGTACCAATATGATGTCCTCCTATCCCTTCAAAATAAAAGCCTTTAAAGAAATAAGGATTGTATTCCGACCACACGAATCTTCTGGTATTGGCATAAATTGCATCATCACTATCAACACCACCCAGATAGGGTAACGCCAGCAGATTAGGGACGTTGGCATCATCACTAAGATAAGCCGATCCAAAGCCATCTATTTCAAAAGCATAGATTTTACCGAACTTCGGATGATTCACCACGGCATACGTCTGTAAAGCATTATAAACTTCTTTACTCAACGTCAACAGTTCATCAGCCAATACATTGTCTTTGGTTATCTTTTGAACCATTTCGGAAGCCTGCCTCAAACTGGCCACCGCAAAGAAATTGGACGGGACGAGAAAAGGAAAGATAGTGGCATCATCACTAGGCCTGAAAGTAGAACAAATCAATCCAACCGGATTTACTTTATAACCCACTCCACCCATAGGAACAGCATCTATAGCCCATTCCGAAGTTCTGCGAAAGCTATAAGGCCCGTTACCATGTTTTCTCTGCTGTTCCTTGCAGACTCTTAAAATGGTTTCTATCGCCTTCTTCCATTGCGCATCGAAAGGAGAAGCATCATTTGTCTTTTTCCAGTATCCATATGCCAGGCGAATGGGATAGCAAAGCGAATCCAATTCATACTTACGTTCACTACTGTCCAATAAAAGTTAGCTAATCGGTCTTTGAAATTATTGAAATACAGTCTTTTAAGCAGTCCTTTAGAATGAAACGGATTTGAATTCGTAGCTTAGCGGTCAAATTGAAGGCCGCTTATG
>NZ_JABXJH010000028.1:0-57211 GCF_013373675.1 Bacteroides sp. L10-4 | reverse complement strand
AGATACAAAGATAGCGATTTTATCTGACATTCACAAATAGAATCACTGTTATTTTGATGATAATCAGAGGATTATTCTAAAATTGTTGCTGACCAACCTGATTGTATTCGATTCGCTGAATAGTTACCCCAAGCCTCCCGTCTGTTAATCTTTCGTAAATCTGCTCTTGACAAGATTTCCACTAAAACCTCATTCCATCCGAAGTAGAAATATTTCGCGATAAACCACCAGTGCACCTTCGGGCAACAAACCGAAAGGACAGAAAGGAGTTACATTTTCCGCAAGAACACATTTACCATTTCCCGAAACCGTCCGCGTAAAGAGCCTCTTCTCTCCATTATAAGTAAACTGCCACAGTGCATATGTATCCCCGCTCTCATCTTCCACTGGAACTGTCTCGTATATTCCCATTAGCGGTTCCTCCTCTTTCCCCGTCGGATAGATTTCCAATATACCTTTCCACATACTATTGGAGAAATCTTCGGGCACCAGCACATAATACCCACCATCCTTCACCCAAGGACGCTCGGCAAGTTCCTTAGAAACATCCCCCAGCAGTTCCGTCGGTGCACCACTACTGATACCATACTCGAAGCCCATCTTCGTCAACGTATATTGCCTACGACCTTTCACCGTGATGCGCAGTTGTGTTTCCTCACCGGAACCATCCATCACCTTCACAATCGTCTCCCCCTCTGCCAACGGATGAATCTTGATACGCTGATACCCGTTGACATCATCGGTAAAAGTCACGGAAGCCACTGATTCATGCTCGTTAATCACATTATAGGAACCGTCGCCGCCGTCAATGCCCAGCACTGTATCTTCATTTGTTTCAGAAAGATAATAAGAAAGGTTAGACACCAGATTATTACATGTCCCAATCTGATAAATAGGCTCCACACCTTCGAAAAGCACCATGCTCCGATAATCGTCCTGGCAACCGGAAACGATAAACAGCACCACCATGAAAGCAAAGAAAGAGTATAACTTCTTCATAATATTATTCAGTTATAGTTGTTCTATCTACAAAAATAAAAAAAATACCGGAATACTGCGTCAGTACCCCTCTCTATTTTTCAAACAATTTGTTCTATCGGATAGTTCACTAAATAAAGCGTTCCTGTAGCACGGGTAAAGGCCGTATAGAGCCAACGGAAATAATCGGGTGTCAGATACTCGTCCGTCATATAGCCCTGGTCAAGGAATACATTCTTCCACTGCCCTCCCTGCGCCTTGTGGCAAGTCACGGCGTAGGCATACTTCACCTGCAGAGCGTTATAGTACGGGTCTGCTTTCATCTTCTTCATCCGCTCGCGCTTCACGGTAATGTCGGCATAGTCCTCAAGGACGGAATAGAAAAGCCGGTCATGCTCCGCCTTTGGCAGTGCGGGAGAGTCGGTATGCAAGGTATCGAGCAGCATGTTCACCTCCAATTCGAAGTCGTCGTAATCGGGAAAAGACAGCGTCACGTCCGCAAAACGGAAGCCATACAGTTCACGCGCATGGCGCACGCGACGCACCACGGCAATCTCACCGTTGGCAATGAAGTCCATCCCCTTCTCTTTTTCCGTCCAAAAGTAGTTATTTTTCGCCACCATCAACAAATCACCGGTGTTCAGCTCATCCTCACGCCAGAGAATCTGTGCACGGATGCCCTTGTTGTAGATGTTCGCCCGCTTGTTGGAACGGCACACCACGATGGTTTCATCCAGCCCGTCATGGTCGTAGCAAGAGCTCAACGTCTCTATCAGCTCATTGCCGGGCAGCACCTTGATGTCGGCAAATCCCGAGACTTTTATCTTGGGCAGACTATAGCAATCATCTTCCGCTATCAACCGCCGCAGGAGGGTAGCATTCCACAAAATACCCGACTGTTGTTCCTGACGTACTACCTGCGTCAAATCCACTCCCAACACCTCCAGACCATAGCCTTTCAAAGCATCGGCAAAGAGGGCGGGACTCTGTTCCTCTCCCACCGGCGGAAGCTGCGCCGTATCGCCCATCAGCAACAAACGGCACCCCTGACCGGAATAGACAAACTGCACCAAGTCATCCAGCAGCCTGCCCGTACCAAACATGGAACCGGACAGTCCCTCATTGGAAATCATCGAAGCCTCATCCACTATATAGAGAGTGTGAGTTGTCAAATTATCGTTCACAGAGAAATTACTCAACTCATTAGAGAAAGATTGCTGTCTATAGATTTTTTTATGAATTGTAAATGCCGAATGTCCCGCATAGGCCGAAAAAACCTTTGCTGCCCGCCCGGTCGGTGCCAGCAATACCGACTTCTGTTTCAGCTTATCCAACGTCCTCACCAGGGCACCGACCAGCGAAGTTTTGCCCGTTCCAGCATAACCACGAAGCATAAAAACCACCTTGTTACGGGATGAGAGAAGGAACTCCGATAAATATTTCACAGCAATTTCTTGCTCTGGAGTTGGTTGATAAGGAAAATTTTCCTTAATTTGCCTTTCTAAATAGTTATTTATCATTTTTGTAACAGAAAAAAGTAAGGGGAACTATCGTTTTTAAATTAATTTCTTTTATTTTTGCGGTGCGAATATAACAACTAAAAAACATATTTATCATGAAAACAGTATTTAATGTCATTTTAGGCTTATGTGCTTTGGTGCTAATTTATATTTGTTACGCCAGCATTATGGGTCCTATCAACTTTGAAAAAGCAAAGAAGCACAGAGACGCAGCTGTCATCGCACGTCTGATTGACATCCGTAAAGCACAATTGGAATATCGTACTTTACACAACCAGCAATATACTGCAAGCTTCGACTCTCTGATTGACTTTGTCAAGCATCAGAAACTTCCGTTCATCTTCAAGCAAGGTGAATTGGATGACAAACAGTTGGAAGACGGTCTGACTGAAAAGAAAGCCATCAACATTATCAATAAAGCCAAGAAGACAGGCAACTATGCCGATGTCAAGAAATGGGGATTGGAAAACTTCAAGCGTGATACTCTGTGGGTAGCCGTATTGGACACTATCTTCCCGAAAGGTTTTAATGCTGACTCCATGAGATATGTTCCCTTCGGAAACGGCGCACAGTTCGAAATGGCTATCAAGAATGACACAGCTAAATCCGGTGCTCCTTTCTGTCTGCTCGAAGTGAAGACTCCGTACGAGGTTTATTTGAATGGTCTGGATCAGCAGGAAATTGCCAACATCAAGGACGTACAAACCAAACTTGGCAAGTACTGCGGTCTGATGATTGGTAGTCTGGAAACAGCCAACAACAATGCCGGTAACTGGGAATAATCTCATCCCGATAAACGTATGATAGAAACGACTGATTTTAATAAATCGGAACAATATACATTATCCATCCGTCTCAGTACGGATGGATTTTCTTTTTCTGTGTTCAACCCTCTGGCGAACGATGAATTTTCTTACTACAATAGGAAAGTGGACGAGTCCCTCTCCCTCACTGCCAATCTGAAACAGACCTTCCGCGAACTGGAATGGCTGGAGCTCCCCTTCCACCGTGTCAATGTACTCATGGCAGACAAGCGCTTCACGTTCATTCCCCTGGAGTTCTTCGAGGACGAACAAACGGAAATTATCTTCTATCACAACCACCCTAAACGGGAAAACGAAACCGTACTATACAACATACTGCATAAAAACAACACTGTCGTACTGTTTGGCATGGACAAAAGCGCCTACTCCTTTCTCCGCGAACGGCATCCCGATATAAAATTCTATTCCCAAGCCAGCCCTTTCATCGAGTTCTTCTCCTCGAAGAGCCGCCTGGGCAACAATCGGAAAATGTATGTATACTTGCAAAAAGATGCCGTAGACGTATACAGCTACGAACGCGGGCACCTGCTTCTTGCCAATTCCTTTAAATGCAAAAGTACATCCGACTGCGTCTATTACCTATTATATATATGGAAACAACTTGGCTTCGAGCAGGAGCGCGATGAGTTACACCTCACCGGTGACCTGAACGACAAAGAGCTATTGTTGTCCGAACTGCGAAAATTCATCCGGCAGGTGTTCATCATGAATCCCGCCACTAATCTTGACCTGCAAGCCATAACCCTATGCGAATAATCAGCGGAATATACAAAAGAAGACGTTTCGACGTCCCCCACTCATTCAAGGCACGCCCTACTACCGACTTTGCCAAAGAGAATCTGTTCAATGTGCTTTCCAACTACATGGACTTTGAGGACGGTGTACGTGCCCTCGACCTTTTTGCCGGTACGGGCAGCATCAGCATCGAGCTGGTATCCAGAGGCTGCAACCAAGTAATCAGCGTGGAAAAAGACCGTGACCACTACGCCTTCATCTGCAAAATTCTGCAAGAACTAAAGACAGACAAGTGTCTGCCCATACGGGGTGACGTATTCAAATACATCAAGAGCGGACGCGAGCAGTTCGACTTTATCTTTGCCGATCCTCCCTACGAGCTTGCCGGGCTGGAAACCTTGCCCGACCTCATCTTCGAAAACAATCTGCTGAAAAAAGACGGCCTCTTTGTTCTGGAACACGGAAAGAAAAACAGTTTCGAGGGACATCCGCACTTTGTGGAGAGAAGGGTGTACGGTAGCGTGAACTTCACGTTCTTTAATTGAGAATAGATAATAGATAATTGACTGCATAACAAACACGGTCAATTATCCATTATCAATCATCAATTACAAAAGCGGTGCCATCAGCCTCACCACGCTCTCTGCCGCCTTACAATACCAAGGGCGCTTCACCCAGTTTTTCAGAAATACCTGTACGCAGTCACGCTGGTCTTGAAGGAAGATTTCGCGCATCTGAAGCGCTGTTTCCGTGTCATAGATAAAGGCATTCACCTCAAAGTTATGTTCAAAACTACGGAAATCCACATTCGTGGAGCCTACCGTAGACAGTTCATCATCCGAAACCATCAGTTTAGAGTGCAAGAATCCTTTCTTATAGAAATAGACCTTGACTCCCGAATAGAGCACATCTGCCAGATAAGAGCAGGAACCCAGATGCGTCAAGCGGTTATCAGCACGCATAGGCAGCATCAGACGCACATCGACACCTGACAAGGCAGCGGTCTGCATGGCAACAAGTACGGCTTCCGTGGGCAGGAAGTAGGGAGTCTGGATATAGAAGTATTTCTTTGCGCTGGAAATGGACATGACGAGACCCTGCATAATGTCTTTCCACGGGCCTACAGGCTCACTCGTTACAATCTGCGCCAAGGAAGTGCCGCAATTTTCTATTCTTGGGAAATAGCGGGTAGAAGTAATCAGAGTGCGGTCCACAAAGTACCAATCGAGCAGGAAGGCGGTCTGCAGTCCGTGAACAGCCTTGCCCTCCAGCAGCAGATGTGTGTCTCGCCAGATGCCCCATGAGAATCCGCGCATATAGCGTTCGGCAAGATTCATGCCCCCCACAAAGCCGACACGTCCGTCAATGACAACTATTTTCCGATGATTACGATAGTTCACCTTACTGGTGAAAAGCGGAAAACGTACCTTCAGGAAACTGCGTACCTCAATACCGGCCTCACGCATCTCTTCAAAAAAACTATTGGGAACGTGCCAGCAACCCACATCATCATAAATCACACGTACCTCTACCCCGGCACGCGCCTTTTCCATCAAGACATCGCGCACCAAGCGTCCGATGGCATCATCCTCGAAGATATAGAATTCCATGTGGATATGCTTCGTTGCTTTCCCCAGTTCGCGTAGCAGGGATTGCAGCATGAAAAGCCCCAGGGTATAAGCTTCCACCCGGTTTCCATCGAAGGGAAAAGCCTGGTTGATATTGCGGAACAAGGATATGAGACGGCTGTAATTGATGGGAAGTACACATGAATTCTGGGCCAGATATTCCGCCATAGGTTTCTTCAACAAGCGGCTGTAACTCTTCTTCCCTATCATACGCACGCGGCGCTGACTACGCCCGAAGAAGAAGTAAAACACCAGTCCCACGATGGGAAGAAACATCAATATCAGTATCCATGCCATGGTTTTCACCGGATTGCGGTTGTCGAGGATAATAACGACAATCGTTCCGATGATGGCCCCGAAATAAACAACGTCGAAGGCAATCGCAGCAATCTGGCTGGCTATGAAGTTCCAATCAAGCATGTTCACAGACGATTAAGTGCGAAACAAATGTAGGAAAAAGAAATGAAGTACGAAAAATGAAATGAAAGAAAAAGAAAAACACAGAGACACAGAGGACACAACTCTTTCATTTAAAGCAGCCAGAGGGAGTCGGAGGAGGTTAAGGGAAGGGGTAGAGAGGGCTAAAAGGAAGCCAGAGAGAGCAAAAGGAAGCCAAAGAGGGGCCAAAAGGAAGCCAAAGAAGACTAAAAGGAAGCCCAAAGAGAGGACTAAAAGGAAGCCAAAGAGGGCTGAAAGGAAGCCAAAGAAGACTAAAAGGAAGCCCAAAGAGAGGACTAAAAGGAAGCCAAAGAGGGCCAAAAGGAAGCCAAAGAAGACTAAAAGGAAGCCCAAAGAAGACTAAAAGGAAGCCAAAGAGGGCTGAAAGGAAGCCCAAAGAGAGGACTAAAAGGAAGCCAAAGAAGAGTAAAAGGAAGCCCAAAGAAGACTAAAAGGAAGCCCAAAGAGAGGACTAAAAGGAAGCCCAAAGAGAGGGCCAAAAAGAAGCCAAAGAGGGCTGAAAGGAAGCCAAAGAGAGCAAAAAAGCCAGAGGAGGGGTAAAGGAAGCTAAAGCCGACAGTATCGCTCTGCATCCACAGGGCTATCGGCTTTAACTCCTAAGCCCGAAGGGCGATAACTCCCTTCTCCCCCTCTGACTCCCTCCAATGAGAGAGCCGTGGCAGAGAGGTATTTTAGAACGGCCTGCGTCCTCCGAAACCGCCAGGACCACCCGGACCAAATCCCGGACTGCCGAAGCCGCGTCTGCCCTGCATTCTCTCGCGGGCAGCCTTGCTGCCGAAAATATTCAGACGATAGATGAAGTGAAGCATGCAGTAGCTGTTCACGCCATTATATTCGTACACCGAACGACCGCTTGCAGTCAGCGAACGGCTGATGTTACTCTGCTTCTTCAAAATGTCGTACATCTCGAAGCTGACAGTAGCATTCCCTTTCAAAAAAGTCTGCGACAACTGTGCATTCCAGATAAGCTCGTTACGGTTCATGCTGCTGTCCGTATATCCGCGGCGGCTCTGGTTGGCTATGTTGGTAGAGAGCGTCATGTTCCATGGCATGGAAATCTGCGTGTTGGCACCGTAGGAGAAGGTATAAGGCTCCTGGTTATTGTCAGGCGTCAGTTTATCTTTTTCTATTGAATAGGAGATGCTTCCGTTCAAGCCGAATTCAAACCAGTCGTTACGATAGGCGGCATTCAGACGTTCGCCCAGTGTCAGGTTGGTGGTCGTATTCTTCCGTTCCACGGCATCTGCTCCCTTACCGGACGTCAGGTAAGCCACATTGTTCTGATAGTTGGCATTGGAGAAGGAATTGATGGTGTACTTCTTATTGGATAGTGCCGTATTGAAACCGAACATGCCGAACGCATTCCAATTACCGTTGATATTCTTTGGGGTCGTGGTCCATCCGCCGGTCTCCGAATTGTACACACGGCTGTTGCTGATGCTATTCTGCGTTGCCGAGAAATTGACGTGCGACATAATGCCGCGCTGCTTTTCGGCATTATACGTATTATAGAAGAATCGCATGTTGTGCGTGAAGGAAGGCTTCAAGCCCGGATTACCGATACGTACATTCTGCGGATTGGAGTTATCCACAATCGGCAACAGATTCTCCATGCTGGGCTGACTGCTGCGGCCGCGGTATGTCATACGCAGCTGGCTCACCTTGGAGAAACGGATGCGCAAGTCCAGATTCGGAGCGAAGTTGAACACATTGCGGGTGGTATCAATCATATAGTCGCCGCGCTTATAGGACAACACGGAATGCTGCGGCTGGAACGACATGCCTGCGCTCAGCTGATACTTCTCGCGGATGAAGCGCAAGGACACGGATGCATCGTGGTTGTAGTAGCGGTATTCTGCATACTTGCCCAGACTGTCCACCACATGCTCTTCATATCCCGTGGGAAGCAGGGTTGACAATCCCCAATCCGGAAAGCCTTGCAAATCGTACGTCGTCTTGTCGCTCTCGCTATACTTGTACTGGAACTGATAACTGAATTGCAGGAAAGTGGCACGGGCTATCGGTTCGCTGTAAGTCAGCTGCGCACTGTAATTGTAGTTCTTGGTCGGAGTGGCGATATATTGGTTACGAATCAGTACGGAGTCTCCCGTCTGCAAGTAGTTCATCAATTTGAAGTAATGCGTTTCCGACTCCGTATACTGGTTGTTGTCATTATTGGTATAACCGAACCTTCCACGGAACGTGACATTACGTCCTTTGTCATTCAGCTTTCTGTTCAACTGCAAGGTTGCATCTGTAGACACACTCTTGTTGTCGCTCAGCGAACCGCTGTTGGTGGCATTTATACGGACACTCCTCAACAGGTCATCGTCCGGATTGAGAATCTTCTCCAGATTCAGCCAGTTATTGGGGTCGGTCACCAGACTGTAAGGGTCGGCATTGAACGTGCCGCTCTCCGAACCGGAAAGATTGTCCGTCTTGCCATACGAGAAGTTGGGACGGAAGATGATGTTCGTCATTGAGTCCGGCTTCCACTCCAGACGGAAATCGGCATTGAAATTCTTGTTTTTGTTGCGTTGTCTGCTGTTCGAGTTGGAGTAAGAATTGCCGTCCGGCAGAAAGTCCTCGGTAGAACCTATACTTGCAATATCCCCATCCTGATAGTTGTAGCGTGCACTACCGCCCAATTCCAGCTTGTCGGTCTGGGTAGCGAAGTTCACACCCAGCATTTTCGTTGCCGTAAGTCCGTTGTTCCTGCGCCAGCGCGGACTGCCGCCACCGCCCGAAAAGCCTTGGTCGTTCACGTTATTGGCAGAGCCCACTATCGACACCTGGGTTTTGTCCACGAAGCGGTTCAGCATGAAGCGGCCCATATAGCGGTCTTCCGTACCTCCGGCCACGTCGGCATTGCCGAACCACCCCTGGTTCATGCCTTTCTTTACGGTCAGGTCGAGCACCGTCTCCTCCTCACCGTCGTCAATACCGGTGATACGTGCCAAATCGGACTTCTTGTCGTAGGTTTTCAGCTTCTCTATCATATCTACCGGCAGGTTCTTCAGACCGGTCTTTACGTCTCCACCGAAGAACTCCTTTCCGTCGACCATAATCTTCGACAAGTCCTTACCGTTGATTTTCACATTACCCTCGTCGTCAATCTCCGCACCGGGCAGCTTCTTCACCAACTCCTCGAGCATGGCTCCCTCGGGGGTACGATAGGCGGATGAGTTGTAGACCAGCGTGTCTTCCACCACCTGCACTTGCGGCGCTTCGGCCGTGACCACAGCCTCGGCCAGCATCACGGCGTCCGTCTCCAGCGTCAGGGTACCCACGTTCTTGGCTGTCGTCGTGGCATAGAGATGCATGGGCAGGTACTGGCTCTTGAATCCGATGTAGGAAACCTTCAGCACGTATTTGCCCGCACTGACTTTGGGAAGAGTGAAATAACCTTGTGACGTAGTGGCCGTACCCGATGCCTGGACACTGTCCGGCAATGAAAGCAACTGCACGGTAGCTTGTATCGCAGGCTCCTTGGTGTCCTCCACGACACGGCCCGATACCGTAATGTTTTTGGTCTGTGAGAATGCAGACAGCGTTGTTACCAACAGCAACGCCATCCCCGTGATAATTTTCTTCATGTGTCTATTCTTTGTCTATTCTTTAAATGAACAATGCCTTTTATTCACTGTTCCATTTGACAGACTTCCGGGCAAAAGGTTTAATGCCCCACATGACGATTTGCTTCATTTATCGACCATTCCGCTTAAATAATCTATCAACCGTCGCTTTCTTTATACCAAATTCCAGGCAAAGTACGTCCAATATGAGAAATATGAGAAAAGAAGAAGAATCGACCGAAAGGAGGTCACCCTGCGCCACCCGGTAGAGCATACCGCCGAAGATAAAAAGAACGGTCAGAAAGATGGCATTGCGCGTGGCCTTGTTACGCACCTGCTCTATCTCCTTATTCTCGTTCTTCGACAAGGCAAAGATTATCATCAACGCTCCCATCATCATCAGGAGTTTGGAGCATTCCTTGTAAAACAACAAGTTGGCATCTGTCACTTTTCCCCACAATAGGAATATGAAAGGAAGGAACAACGCCAGAGCTATGATGAAATAGCCCAGCGGACGGCAATAAACGGGAAGTAATGCTCTCATTTCTATCAATCAATTACAAATTACTAATTACAAACAGCAGGAGGCAGATGGCGGAAACGCCTTGCTCCCATAGAATTTCACGGGACAAAGATAACGTTTTATTGCCAAAAGAGCTATCTTTGCACCATAATATAATGAAGAAGGCCCCCTTTCCTTCATAATCCGTAACATCAGTAATTGGTAATTTGTAATTAACAAGATGAGTAAACAAGAAGTAATCCTTTGCGAAGGACTGGCGAACAGCCTGACGCATGCCATAGAGAAGTGCCCCCACGACAAGCTTTTCATCCTTACCGACGAGCATACCCACCGCCTCTGCCGCCCGCATCTGGACGGCATCCCCGCGCTGGAAGGAGCGGAAGAGATTGTTATCGGGGCGGAAGACGTGCACAAGAATCTGGAAACTCTGGCTGCCGTATGGCAAGCCTTGAGTGAGAAAGAGGCCAGCCGCCACTCCCTGCTCATCAACCTGGGCGGGGGCATGGTGACCGACCTCGGCGGTTTTGCCGCTTCCACCTTCAAGCGGGGAATCGCCTACATCAACGTTCCCACTACGCTGCTCGCCATGGTCGACGCTTCCGTGGGAGGCAAGACGGGCATCAACTTCAACGGTCTGAAGAATGAAATCGGCGTCTTTGCTCCCGCCGCCTGCGTTCTGCTGGAAACCGAATTCCTGCGCAGCCTCGATGCCCATAACTTCTTCTCCGGCTATGCCGAGATGCTGAAGCACGGCCTCATCAGTACTCCGAAACATCTGGCGGAACTGCTGGCCTTTGATACGGAGAAGACAGACTACGCCCTGCTGAAATCCATGGTAGGACGTTCCGTGCAGGTAAAGGAACACATCGTAGAAGAAGACCCGCTGGAACACGGCATCCGCAAAGCCTTGAACCTGGGGCACACCGTGGGACACGCCTTCGAAAGCCTTGCCCTTGCCGAAAGCCGTCCGGTGCTGCACGGTTATGCAGTGGCATGGGGGCTGGTCTGCGAACTATACCTTTCTTATATAAAGACCGGATTCCCGAAGGACAAGATGCGCCAGACCATCCAGTTCGTCAAAGAGAATTATGGCAGCTTCGCCTTCAACTGCAAACAGTATGACCAGCTCTACGAACTGATGAAGCATGACAAGAAGAATACCGCCGGAGTCATCAACTTCACCTTATTGAAAGAAGTGGGCGACATCTGCCTCAACCAGACGGCAGACAAGGAGACAATCTTCGAGATGTTCGACTTTTATAGAGAGTGTATGGGAGTATAGCGCTCCCTGTCTCTCTTCGGCAGGCTCTCCACAACCAGCCGATAGGAGCGTTCCACCAGTTCCCGGATAATGCCGTCCGGTACATCGTAGTTGAAATACACACTGTTCCAATACTTCTTGTTCATGTGCCACCCCGGCTTCACTCCCTCGTACCTCGCCCGCAGTTCCGCCGATTCCTCCGGACGGCACTTGAGGCAGCAAAAATCGAACACTTCGATATTGACAAAGCAAAACCACTTGTCGCCCACATAAAAGCAAAGCACATCACGACTGTATCTGTCGGCCACATTAAGGAAAGGCATCTTCTCGCTCACTCCCGGCAAGGAGAGACAGTATTCTCTGAATTCTTCCACATTCATCGCTCACTCCTCCCCCGAAAAGTCCGCCGCATCATTTTCCATCCCAACCGAACCCTCATCCGGAATTCCCGTCTTTCCCTCGGCCCGCTCCTTTCTCAGTGTTTCCGGCCGCAACATATCGTGAGGGAAATATCGGCTAAGCGGATAACGGTAGAAATCCATCCCGCTGTTCAGCCTCGCCACCAGCGACCTGTCCGGACGAAAATAGACGCGGGATAAGCGTACCTTGCCCGGCATCACATCGTCGGGATGCTCAAACCCGTCACTCGTCACCGCCACATGGAAGGAACCCAGCCCCTTAATGGTCACCGACTCTCCCTCCATCAGCGCTTCCTCTACAAATTTCGGCAAATCTATCAACACACTCTGCACATCTCCCGGGCTCATGCCCTTTCTGGATGCCATACGCTGCGCCAGCAACTCCGCCGTCACACCTCCACGCTGTTGCAGCACACGCTGCACTGCATAATAAAGTTGCTTCACCCCTTCCGCCGTGCGGAAAACCTTCTTTCGAACCAAATAGACTATACTCATACTCTTTTCACAATAAACATAATGTTTCTTACTGCAACCAGGCTGTAAGCAATCCGCCCGAAGGTTACTTCCTCTCAACAGAAAGACAGCTTCCGCACGGCAGGAAGACTATTCCCCAAGATGCACGAGATGTACATCTCATGCTGTTCGAGATGCACATCACAATGCACACGAGATGTGCATCTCATACAGCAAAGGTAGTCATATTCCAGCTGATATACAAATATCTTTCATGTATCGGGGAATAATGTTCTGCACAGCCTGCAGAGACACTCAAAAAGAGAATACCCGACAACGGACCTCCACTGCTTTTATCATTAATTAACAATGCTGCATGCAGGGTTTTCGCAAATATGCTATTCTTACAAGAGTAAGACCTATTCCGAATGTTTAATTTTAAAGAGCACCCTATGAAAATGAAATCAGTCTTTAACAAGAAAATTTTAATCGCCATCGCAGCCATCAGTTCCTTAAGCTTCCAATCGTGCCTGGACGATGATGATAATTATGCCATGAGATTCCCCAATGCCCTGGTAACGGTAAAGACCGATGCAGACCAGACAGTCTTTCTGCAACTGGATGACAAGACCACTCTGCTGCCCACCAACATGCCGAAATCTCCCTATGGCGAGAAGGAAGTCCGCGCCCTGATAAACTACAAGGAAGTGGACGAGCCCGGCGATATCTACACCCAAGCTGTATATATAAACTGGATAGACAGTATCCTTACCAAGCCCGTCGCCCCGGATTTGGGCGAAGAGAACGATGCCGTATACGGTACCGATCCGGTGGAAATAGTAAACGATTGGGTGACCATTGCAGAAGACGGTTATCTGACCCTCCGCTTCAGAACCCGACGAGGAGACTATCACACCAAGCACTTTGTCAATCTGCTGCTGAGCCAGAATCCGGAAAACCCGTATGAAGCAGAGTTCCGCCACAATGCCAAGGGTGATATTTACGGCAAGTATGCGGACGGATTGGTTGCTTTCAAGCTGGATGCACTGCCCGATACAGAAGGCAAGACCGTCAAATTGAAACTGAAGTGGAAATCATACAGCGGCGAAAAGTCTGTGGAATTCGACTATTGTACCCGGAAATCCGTAACGCCCGAGAGTCCGGCTGTCACTTCCGTAAGAAATAGCCTAAACTTGCAATAACTTCATTCAAAGTATGCCTGCCCGCTCAAGGCCATTGCCTGGCAAGGCAGGCATACGAGTAAAAAAAGAGCAGGACACGTTGGCCGAAAGCCTTGAAACTGCAAAATATAGGTTCATTCAATAAAAAAAGCACTATAAATATTTGCTGTTTTAAAATAAAGCCGTACATTTGCACCCGCAATTCGGGATGTAGCTCAGCCCGGTAGAGTACGCGTCTGGGGGGCGTGTGGTCGCAAGTTCGAATCTTGTCATCCCGACTGGTGAGCATTAAGGAGTTAAGTGATAAACTTAGCTCCTTATTTTTTATAGCATTTCTTAATGATAGAACTTGCTGCCATGAATTACTGGAATTCTCGTAAGAAATCTCTATTTTTGCATTTTAAACAAGAAAAATTATGGGAGCAGCTAAATGGATAGGCGGCATCATCGGTTTCATGGCCGGAGGACCGCTGGGAGCCTTGGCAGGTTTTGTATTCGGTTCATTATTCGACACCGATTCAAATGATGCAGGCGGTTATTATAGAGAAGAACCAACGCATGGTACTACCTATGCCGGGCAACGGAACAGTTTTCTCTTCTCCATGCTCGTAATGGCTTCGTACATAATCCGTGCAGACGGGCGCATCATGCATAGTGAAATGGAATTCGTCCGCCGCTTTCTGAGAAGCACGTTCGGCGAGGCTGCCGTGGGCGAGGGAGAACGAATATTGCTCAACCTCTTCGAGCAGCGCAAGCAGATGGACAGACAAAACCCACTGGCATTTAGAAATACCATCCGTGACTGCGGAACGCAGATTGCCGCCAACCTGACATACGAGGAACGCCTGCAACTGCTGGTATTCTTGGTAGAAATTGCCAAAAGCGACGGACACGTCTGCAACGAGGAGATAGAAGCCCTGAAAGAAGTGGCCATATACATGGGACTATCCGTCAAGGAAGTGGAATCCATGCTCAACCTAGGCAGTAACTCACTGAGCGAGGCCTACAAAGTGCTTGAAATTGAGCCCACCGCCACCAATGACGAAGTGCGTGCCGCTTACCGCAGCCTGGCCCTGAAACACCATCCCGACCGGGTGGCAACGCTGGGCGAAGACATCAAGAAAGCCGCAGAAGAGAAGTTCCAAAGTATCAACAATGCCAAGGAACAGATATACAAGGCACGAGATATGAAATGACGTACCTCGCTCCTTGCATTGCGGACAGAATCACTACGTTTATAAACATTCTATATTAACATCAACCCACACACTTATGAAGAAAACCTTTGCAATCCTCGCACTAGGCCTTACTGCAATTGCCGGACATGCCGCCACGCCGCTCTGGATGCGTGATGTACAAATTTCTCCCGACGGTACGGAAATCGCATTCTGTTACAAAGGAGACATCTACAAGGTGCCCGCCAAGGGTGGAACCGCCACACAGCTTACTACCCAAGAAAGCTACGAATGTATCCCCATATGGTCGCCGGACGGTAAACAGATTGCCTTTGCCAGCGACAGATACGGCAACTTCGACGTATTCGTGATGCCGGCAGACGGCGGAACCGCCCGGCGGCTCACTACCCACTCCACCGGTGAACTTCCTTCTGCATTCACTCCGGATGGAAAGTATATCTTGTTTTCCGCATCCATCCAGGACCCGGCAAGCAGCACTCTTTTCCCCACTTCGGCCATGACCGAGCTTTACAAAGTACCTGCAACGGGAGGGCGTACGGAGCAAGTGCTGGGTACACCTGCCGAAGCGGTCTGCTTCGACAAGGCGGGCCAGCAGTTCCTCTACCAAGACCGCAAGGGATTTGAAGATGAATGGAGAAAGCACCACACCTCCTCCATTACCCGCGACATCTGGCTGTATGATGCAAAGACGGGTATCCATACCAACCTCACCGACCACGCGGGCGAAGACCGCAACCCGGTGTTGTCACCCGATGGAAGAACGGTTTACTTTCTGAGTGAGAGAAACGGCGGCTCATTCAACGTGTATGCCTTCCCGCTGGCACAGCCCCGAGAGGTGAAGCCCATCACCAGCTTCAAGACACATCCCGTGCGCTTCCTCTCCATGAGTGACGGCGGGACGTTGTGCTATGGTTACGACGGCGAAATCTATACCCAGCAGCCGGACGCCACCCCGAAGAAAGTTGCCGTAGAGATTGTACGCGATGACCAACCGCAATTCGCCAACCTGCAGCCTTCCGACGGAGCCACCTCTGCCACCGTATCCCCGGACGGAAAGCAGATTGCCTTCACACTGCGCGGTGAAGTCTTCGTCACTTCGGCAGACTATGCCACCACCAAGCAGATTACACACACACCGGCACGCGAAGCAGGCCTCTCCTTTGCGCCGGACAACCGCACCCTGGCCTACGCCAGCGAGCGAGGCGGCAACTGGCAACTCTACCTTGCCAAGATAGCCCGCAAGGAAGATCCCAACTTCCCGAACGCCACGCTGATTGAAGAAGAAGTGCTGCTGCCCTCCACCACCGTGGAACGTGCCTATCCGCAATTCTCACCCGACGGCAAAGAACTCGCTTTCATCGAAGACCGCATCCGGTTGATGGTGCTCAATCTGGAGACGAAGAAGGTGCGCCAGATTACGGACGGCTCCACCTGGTACAGCACCAGCGGAGGATTTGACTATTCATGGTCGCCGGACGGCAAGTGGTTTACACTTGAATTCACCGGCAACAAGCACGACCCCTACTCCGACATCGGCCTGGTCAGCGCGCAGGGAGGCGGAAAAATCACGAACCTCACCAACAGCGGCTACATGAGCGGCTATCCCCGCTTCGCGCTGGACGGCAACGCCATCCTCTTCACCACCGAACGTTATGGCATGCGTGCCCACGCCTCATGGGGTTCGCTAAACGACGCCATGCTCGTCTTCCTCAACCAAGATGCATACGACAAATACTGCCTGAGCAAGGAAGACTACGAACTGCGCAAGGAGTTGGAGAAGGAGCAGAAGAAGTCTGCCGGAAAAGATACCCCCAAAGACGAAAACAAGGATAAAAAGAAGAAAGACGACAAGAAAGACAGCAATACTGACGAAAAAGATGACCAGCCGAAAGACATCGTCGTAGAATTGAAAGGCATCGAAGACCGTGTGGTGCGCCTCACCCCGAATTCTTCCGACATGGGCAGTACCATCATCTCCAAGGATGGCGAAACACTCTACTATCTGGCTGCCTTCGAAGGCGGATACGACCTCTGGAAGATGAACCTGCGCAAGAAAGAGACTCGCCTGCTGCACAAGATGAACGCCGGATGGGCGGACATGCAGCTGGACAAGAACGGCAAAAACCTCTTCCTGCTGGGCAGCCGCAAGATGCAGAAAATGGACACTTCATCCGACGCGCTGACTCCCATCGCCTTCCAGGTAAATGCCAAGATGGACCTGGCTGCGGAGCGCGAATACATGTTCGACCACGTGTACCGCCAGCAGCAGAAGCGGTTCTACAACACCTCGATGCACGGAGTAGACTGGGACAAGATGACCGCCGCCTATCGCCGCTTCCTGCCCCATATCGACAACAATTATGACTTTGCAGAGCTGCTGAGCGAATGGCTGGGCGAGCTGAACGTATCTCACACCGGCGGCCGTTTCTATCCCAAAGGGCAGTCCGAGCCCACTGCCAGCCTGGGACTGTTCTTCGACTGGAACTACACGGGCAAGGGCATGCTCATTGCCGAAGTGGTGGAGAAAGGTCCTTTCGACACTGCCAATACCCGGGTAAAAGCCGGCACGGTCATCGAAAAGATAGACGGTGTGGAAATCACCCCCGATGCGGACTATTACACGCTGCTCAACAACAAAGCACGAAAAAAAACACTTGTTTCTCTCTTTAACCCGCAGACCAAGGAACGCTGGGAGGAAGTCATTATCCCCATCACAAACGGTGCATTCAGCAATTTACTCTATGCCCGCTGGGTGAAACAGCGTGCGGCAGACGTTGACCGGTGGTCGGGCGGACGCTTGGGCTACGTGCACATCGAGTCCATGGGAGACGACAGTTTCCGTTCCGTCTACTCGGACATCCTGGGAAAATACAACCACTGCGAAGGCATCGTCATAGATACCCGCTTCAACGGCGGCGGACGCCTGCACGAGGATATAGAAATACTTTTCAGCGGACAGAAATACTTCACGCAGGTGGTGCGCGGCCGCGAGGCGTGCGACATGCCCAGCCGCCGCTGGAACAAGCCGTCCATTATGGTGATGTGCGAGGCCAACTACTCCAATGCGCACGGTACGCCGTGGGTATACAGCCATCGGGGTATCGGCAAGCTGGTAGGCATGCCTGTGCCGGGAACCATGACTAGTGTTTCTTGGGAGCGTCTGCAAGACCCGTCGCTCGTATTCGGTATCCCCGTCATTGGCTACCGCCTGCCGGACGGCAGCTATCTGGAGAACTCGCAGCTGAAACCGGACATCAAGGTTGCCAATTCACCCGAGACCATCGTGAAGGGAGAAGACACACAGCTGAAAGTCGCCGTAGAGGAGCTGATGAAGGAACTCAAAAAATAAGTACCGCCCTGCCCCACGCAGGAATACCAGCCATACAGGCCCTATATATAAAAAAGGAGTTAAACCGCAGTTTAGCTCCTTTTTTATATGCCACAAGGAAACAATGCTTTTTTATATCTCACTTTTTTGCACTACCTTTGCGGCGCAAACCCCTAACTCTTTAGCCTATTATGTTTACTGACTTGTTAAACTCCTCTTATTTCGCCCTCTTCCTCATTGTGGCTTTAGGCTTCATGCTGGGAAGGATAAAAATCAAAGGACTCTCGCTCGACGTTTCCGCCGTTATTTTCATCGCCTTGTTGTTCGGACACTTCGGAGTTATCATTCCCAAAGAGCTGGGAAACTTCGGATTGGTACTGTTCATCTTCACCATCGGCATTCAGGCCGGACCCGGATTTTTCGATTCCTTCCGAAGCAAAGGCAAGACACTCATCATCATCACCATGCTGATTATCTGCTCTGCCGCCCTGACGGCAGTAGGACTGAAATATGCCTTCGACATAGACACTCCCAGTGTCGTGGGACTGATTGCCGGTGCCCTGACCAGTACGCCGGGACTTGCCGTAGCCATCGACAGCACTCATTCCCCACTGGCATCCATCGCTTACGGTATTGCCTATCCTTTCGGCGTTATCGGTGTGATTCTCTTTGTAAAACTGCTGCCCCGTATCATGCGCATCGACCTCGACAAGGAGGCGCGCCGACTGGAGAAGGAACGCCGCAGCCAGTTCCCGGAACTGACGACCTGCCTGTTCCGTGTAACCAACCCTGCCGTCTTTGAGCGAAGCCTGATGCAAATCAATGCGCGTGCCATGACCGGAGCCGTCATCTCACGCCATAAGCACAATGAGCAGATAGCCATACCTACCGCCCAGACCATACTTCACGAAGGCGACTACATACAAGCCGTGGGCAGCGAAGATGCCTTGAACCAGCTTGCCGTCCTCGTAGGCAAACGCGAAGAAGGCGAACTGCCACTTGTTGACATGCAAGAGATTGAATCTCTGTTGCTCACCAAAAAGGATATGATAAACAAACAGTTGGGAGACCTCAACCTGATGAAGAACTTCGGCTGCACCGTCACCCGCATCCGCCGAAGCGGTATTGATTTGTCGCCTTCGCCCGACCTCGCCCTGAAATTCGGCGACAAGCTGATGGTAGTGGGAGAAAAGGACGGCATCAAGGGAGTGGCACGCCTGCTGGGCAATGACACCAAGCAGTTGTCTGATACGGACTTCTTCCCCATCGCATTAGGTATTGTACTGGGGGTACTGTTCGGCAAGCTCAACGTTTCCTTCTCGGACAGCCTGTCATTCTCTCCGGGACTGACGGGAGGCATTCTGATGGTCGCCTTGTTCCTGAGCGCCATCGGAAAGACGGGACCGATTCTATGGTCTATGTCCGGCCCTGCCAACCAATTGCTGCGCCAATTGGGACTGCTGCTCTTCCTGGCCGAAGTGGGAACCTCGGCAGGACGGAATCTGGTAGCCACATTCCAGGAAAGCGGCTGGCTCTTGTTCGGCGTAGGTGCCACCATCACGCTGGTGCCCATGTTGGTAGCAGTATGCGTAGGCTTGTTTGTGTTCAAGATAAACATACTCGACTTGCTGGGTACCATCACCGGTGGCATGACCAGCACACCGGGACTTGCCGCCGCCGACTCCATGACGGACAGCAACATTCCAAGTGTGGCATACGCCACGGTATATCCCATTGCCATGGTGTTCCTCATTCTGTTTATCCAGATTATCGCCTCCGCGGTCTATTGAGAAATGGAAAAGTACCGCAGGAAAGAAGCCATCGCCAGAATGAACGGCCTGGCAGAAGCCAATGTGCCCTTCCTCTTCATCATAGACTATGCACAAGAAGTGTCACACATCGAGCCCCTCGACAAGATAGACGCCTCCACCTGCCTTTTCCGGTTTCGGAAGGCAGGCAACGTGGCGGCATCTGCCACGGCCAATTCCGGAAGCGGCTCATGCCGATATACCTGCCCGATAGAGTGGCAAGTCACTCCACCCGCCCCTGCCGCATACCAGCAATCGTTCGACCTCGTGAAACAAAACCTGCTGGCAGGCAACAGCTACCTGACAAACCTCACCTGCAAAGTACCCGTCACCACCAACCTGACTCTGAAAGAAATATTCCTGCATTCGGAAGCCTTGTACAAACTATGGCTGAAGGACAAATTCGCCTGCTTCTCCCCCGAAATATTTGTCCGCATAGAGGAAGGCAAGATAAAGTCCTTCCCCATGAAAGGCACTATCGACGCTACCCTGCCTGATGCGGAACAGCTTTTGATGCAGGATGCCAAAGAGGCAGCCGAACATGCCACCATCGTAGATTTGATACGCAACGACCTCAGCATGGTTTCGGAGCACGTCGAAGTGACCTCCTACCGATATGTCGAGCACCTGCAAACCAATAAGGGCCCCATTCTCCAGACCAGCTCCGAGATATGCGGGACTCTCCCCGAAGATTATACCGCACATATCGGTGACATCCTCTTCAGCCTGCTTCCAGCCGGTTCCATCACCGGTGCACCCAAGCCCAAAACCATGGAAATCATTGCAGAGGCAGAAGACTACGAACGGGGATTCTATACCGGCATTATGGGGCATTATGCAGACGGGCAACTGGACAGCGCCGTCATGATACGCTTCATCGAGCAAGAAAACGACCGTCTCTACTTCAAGGCAGGAGGTGGCATCACCGCCAAAAGCCGGTGGGAAAACGAATACAAGGAAGTAATACAGAAAATATATGTGCCGATTTATTGAGACCATACGCATTGACAACGGAAGGGTCTGCAACCTGCCTTATCACAACCGGAGGCTGAACGACACCCGTGCCCACTTCTGGCCGGAAAGCACACCTCTACAACTGTCCGACCATCTCTTTCCCGGCTGCAAGGCAGGCATCGTCAAGGCACGCGTAGTGTATGGTGAGAAAGGTATTGAAGACGCCAGCTATTCCTCCTACGTCATGCGGCACGTGCATTCGCTG
The DNA here is from genome assembly GCF_013373675.1 of Bacteroides sp. L10-4. Taxonomy (NCBI): domain Bacteria; kingdom Pseudomonadati; phylum Bacteroidota; class Bacteroidia; order Bacteroidales; family Bacteroidaceae; genus Bacteroides; species Bacteroides sp. L10-4. The sequence goes on along the minus strand of NZ_JABXJH010000028.1, from coordinate 36,104 downwards.
GCACTGATACAGGCAGATGACATTGACTACACCTACAAAAGCACCGGACGCGAACCTCTGAACCGCCTTTTCGCACTTCGCGGAGTGTGCGACGACATTCTGATTGTAAAACAAGGGCTACTGACAGATACCTCCATTGCCAACATCGCCTTTTACAACGGCACCCACTGGTACACACCGGCACGCCCCCTGCTGAAAGGGACCAAACGGGCAGCCTTACTGGAAGAAGGAATCTTGCAGGAAAAAGACATCAGACCGGAAAACTTATCCTCATTCTCCACGGTCAGACTGTTCAATGCTATGATTGATTGGGGAGAACTGGAACTCCCCGTACGGAACATTATCCCATAGAGCCTCTACTCGTGCATATCGTCGGGATGTATCTCCAAGAAGCTCACCGATATATATTTCGCACCCCGATATAGTCAGCGAAATAATCAGCAATATCAGCTCCAAGCCGAAGATGGGTTCTTCATGTACTGTTCCTTCAAAATGCACACTAGAGTTGGGCATAGGACAAGGAACGGTTGGTATAGGCCAGCATAAAGAGATATGGCCGAAAACAACAAAGCGAGAGGGGAGCAAATCTATTTCCATAAGAATAATATTTATTATATCTGTCTGTCCCAACATCGGGACTTACCCCCACAAAGGCAAGCGAAAGACTGAAACCACAGAAACAAGTTACCTTTTTTCCATTTCTTAAAGATTTATCCTACTTTTGCAGTGACAATAAAAAAACTTACCACCGTAACTTAACAAATACGACCATGCAATATACCGTTTCCGCTCCTGCCTCGCTGCACGCAACCATACAGCTACCGGCGTCCAAAAGCATCAGTAACCGGGTACTCATCCTCCACTCCTTAGCCCATGGCAACATCCTTCCCTGCAATCTGAGCGATTGTGACGACACCATGGTGATGACCCGCGCCCTCGACGGAAATCCCGGACATATAGATATTCTTGCCGCCGGTACCGCCATGCGTTTCCTCACCGCCTACCTCAGCGTAACTCCGGGCACCCGCATCATCACCGGTACGCAACGCATGCAGCAACGCCCCATCCGCATACTGGTAGACGCCCTACGAGAGCTCGGCGCCCGGATCGAATACGTCAGGAACGAGGGTTTTCCCCCCTTGCACATCACCGGAACTGAACTGAAGGGCGAAGAAATATCCCTCGCCGGTAACGTCAGCTCACAATACATATCTGCCCTGCTGATGATTGGTGCCGTCCTCCCCAAAGGCTTGCGCCTGCACTTGACGGGTGACATCATCTCCCGCCCCTACATCAACCTGACCCTGCAACTGATGCGCGACTTCGGCGCCCAGGCCGACTGGACCTCCAAAGATTGCATCACCGTCAGCCCCGGCGGATACACGGATACCCCTTTTACTGTGGAAAGCGATTGGAGCGCCGCATCTTACTGGTATCAGATGATGGCAATAGAAGGAATCAAAAATGAAATATTAGAAATGAAAGGGGAAGACGGAAGTAGCGCGAAAGAAAGTGAAAACAGTGCAAAGGAAAAAACACACCTTGCAGAAATCGAACTGCTCGGACTCTTCGCCCACAGCTATCAAGGCGACAGCCGCGGTGCAGAAGTCTTTGCCCGCCTTGGTGTCCATACCGAATATACAAACCGGGGAGTAAAACTGACCCGGAAGGGCATTCCCGCCGCCCGTCTCGACGAAGACATGGTGGACATCCCCGATCTGGCACAGACCTTTGTCGTCACCTGCTGCCTGATGAACATTCCTTTCCGCTTCACCGGCCTGCAAAGCCTCAAAATAAAGGAGACTGACCGTATCACCGCCCTCATTACGGAACTGCGCAAACTGGGTTACGTTATACGCTCCGAGCAAGACAGCATCTTGTTGTGGGACGGCGAACGTTGCCCGGAAGACGCCGCCCCCGTTATTGCCACCTACGAAGACCACCGCATGGCCATGGCATTTGCCCCAACCAGCCTCGCCCTGCCACACATCCGGATAGACGAGCCGCAAGTAGTCTCCAAATCCTATCCAGCCTACTGGAATGATTTGCAAAAAGCAGGATTCAAAGTGGAATAAACAGCCAGACGACATGCCTTGCACTCTATCTATTCAATCCGAAGCATAATTTTGCCGTGTGCAAAACAATATGTATCTTTGTCCGTTCTATTAACAGAACATGTTTTTCAAGAAAAGGAAGCCCATGTGGATATTGATTATTAGCCTGATTGTACTTGCCCTCGTGGCAGCCACGGCCGGAATTATACGCAACCGGAAACTACAGAAGAAGATAGACCGCGGCGAACTGGACGCCATGCCCGAAGTGCAAGAAGTAAATGCCGAATGCTGCGGACAGCATGAAACCTGCGAACGTGACAGCCTACTGGCAGCCGTCAGCAAACAAATAGAATATTACGATGATGAAGAACTGGACAAATACATCGGCACCGCTCCCGATGTCTATACTCCCGAGCAGGAAGACGAGTTCCGCGACGTGTTCTATACGATGCAAGACACGGACGTAGCCGGATGGGTGCGCAGCCTGCAACTGCGCGGCATAGCCCTGCCGAACAACATTAAAGATGAAGTGTTCCTCATTATCGGCGAACGCCGTCTCACTCCCCATTCCTAACACTCCACATCTAACCTTTAATTTTTAATTGAATAAATGGAGCTACTGCAATACACCTTTTTCCAACATGCACTCATCGGCAGTCTGCTGGCAAGTATCGCTTGCGGGCTCATAGGCACGTACATCGTCACCCGGAGACTGGTGTTCATCAGCGGTGGATTGACGCATGCCTCCTTCGGCGGGATAGGCATAGGGCTGTATACCGGCATTTCCCCCATTCTGTCGGCAGCCTTGTTTGCAGTCTTGTCCGCTTTCGGTGTAGAGTGGCTCAGCAAACGGAAGGACATGCGGGAAGACTCTGCCATTGCCGTATTCTGGACATTGGGTATGGCACTGGGCATCATGTTCACTTTCCTTTCACCGGGATTCGCCCCCGACTTGTCTGCCTATCTCTTCGGCAACATTCTCACGATTACCTGGAGCGACATTGCTCTATTGGGAGGGCTTGCCGCCCTGCTGGCACTGTTCTTCGCACTATATCTCCATCCTATCATCTACGTAGCTTTCGACCGGGAGTTTGCCCGCTCGCAAGGTATTCCGGTGCAGGTATTCGAATATGTACTGATGATGTTCATTGCGCTTACCATCGTGGCATGCCTGCGCATGGTGGGCATCGTACTGGTCATCTCCCTACTCACTGTTCCCCAGATGACCGCCAACTTGTTCTCGCACCGGTTCCACCGCATCATCTGGCTTTCCATCGGCATCGGTTATCTCAGTTGCCTGGGCGGGCTGATGATTTCTTTCTACTTGAATGTCCCCTCGGGTGCATCCATCATATTCTTTTCCATCATTATCTATGCCATTTGCAAGACAGGAAAAAGTTTTTGGCTATATTTGCAACGCTAAAGAAATCTATAAACACAATGGAAATCAAAATTCAGTCATTAGACCAGATTCACGAAGCCGCCCGCCAGTTCATCGCTGAAATGGGTGACAATACAGTCTTCGCCCTCTATGGAAAAATGGGGGCGGGCAAGACGACTTTCATCAAAGCCGTTTGCGAGGAGTTAGGCGTTTCCGACGTCATAACCTCCCCCACCTTCGCCATTGTCAACGAATACCGTTCCGACACTGCCGGTGAACTGATTTACCATTTTGACTTCTACCGCATCAAGAAGCTGGAAGAAGTGTATGACATGGGGTATGAAGATTACTTCTACAGCGGTGCCCTCTGCTTCATAGAATGGCCGGAACTGGTAGAGGAACTTCTGCCGGGCAAGACTATCAAAGTGACCATAGAGGAAATAGAAAACGGAGAGCGGAAAGTCACCTTGGAAAACTTTGAATAACCCTTCCCCCCTTTAATTTTTAATTGTCAATTCCCATGAGCCAATACATCGTTCAAGGAATTTTTGCCGTCGCGGGCATCATCGCCTTGCTGGCAGCCATATTGAACTGGAACTGGTTCTTTACTGCCCGAAACACCCAATTTATCGTGCAAAATGTAGGGCGGCGGCAAGCCCGTTGGTTCTACGGTGTATTGGGTGTCATCCTCATCGGAACGTCCATCTTCTTTTTTCTGAATACGCCATCGGCTACATAAAAACAAAAATCGCGGATAAAGCCACGCTTATCCGCGATTTTCCTATACTTTTGATACAGACTATTCTTCGTCCAAAGATTCCGCATACTCCATTTCACCTTGCACGATGAAAAGGATTTCTTCCGAATCATAGTCACCCATCCCATCTTTATGGGCTTCCTTGACAATATAGTCCACGATTTTCTCCAAATCAATCTCGATGTACCCATCTGTATCCGGATGCGCATCAAGGATGCCGCTCTCGGAATAATACTCGTCAATCAAATCGAGAAAATAATAGAACTCGTCGTCAGAGAACTTCTCTTTCAACTCCTGCGGCAAATAATTCTTGATGTACTCGATAGTCTTTTCATCATCGACATCATTCTGCAAAAAATCGTCTTCCATTCCCATACTTACTATTGCTTAAAGGGTTAATGTTATTGACTATTTGACAATTTACTATTTGGCTGTGCCATGATGCCGAAAGGGTAAATCGTAAATAGCAAATCGTCAAATAGTACCTTATAATATCGCTTCTATCTTGGCCACGTAAGCAGATTTCGGAGCCGAACCTACCTGCTTATCCACCAGTTCTCCATTCTTGAAGAACAAGACTGTAGGGATGTTGCGTATACCATATTCGGCAGCTACGTCACCGTTCTCATCCACGTCGCATTTGCCAATAATCACTTTTCCTTCATATTCAGTAGCCAATTCATCGATGATTGGTCCCACCATCTTACAAGGGCCGCACCAAGGCGCCCAGAAATCCATAACTACTGGTTTTCCCTCTGCCAAGATTTCTTGAAAATTGTTGTCTGTAATTTCTAAAGCCATTTCTTTTAATATTAAATGTCAACTATAATTATTAATTTTCTGTCAATTGCATTTTATCAGTCTTCGCTTCCGAAACAAAGATAGTGCAAACTGAATGCAAAACAAAATGAACTTGTTCATTTTTTATGCTGAGGTGCAGCCTATCTTCGTTTTCTAACCAAGAAAACTAATTAATCCTGAACTCAAGGTCCGGACGTTCTTTTAAATAAGTAATTAGTTCACGCCCCACGGAAAGCTTCACGGGACGGGAAATCAAATCGACCGTCATCTTACTATCCTCATCTCTGACTTTGAAATAAAGCTCCGTGCTACCCGGACGTTCCTTGGTCAGTTCTGCCAGTTCAGTTATCAAAGCCTTATTCAGTACACTCAACGGAATGAGAATAGTTATCTTCTCGATCAGTTTTTCCTTGACGTCAGGCAACAATTCCATGGAGGTTATCTTCAGTTCCAGTTCATCCTGCCGCCATTGCTTAGGCTGGCAACGGGCTTTGATGAATAAGAAGGTACGCTCGCCCAGATACCCCTGATAAGTCACCCAATCATTTCCGAAGAAAGGAAGTTCTGCCGAACCGGAATAGTCTTCAATCTTGGCTATGCCGTAAGGATTGCCGTTCTTGCTGATACCGCGACGCACGGCAGTCACGATGCCACCCATTGTTATTTCGCGTCCCACAAGCACCGTCTTATCTTCCAGCTCTGCCATGTGAGTGTTGCAAACATGCTCCAGAACCACAGAATATTCATCCAACGGATGTGCGGATAGATAGATACCTACCAAATCACGCTCCCGATTCAAACGGTCGAGGTCACTCCAACGTTCCGCTACCGGTATCTCCGGAGTGGCGATATCCACCACATTCTCACCACCGAATAGGGAATTTACAGCCGCTGCCTTGTCAGCTTGGTAACGGTTACCATAACGCACCAAGGTTTCGAGGAAGACCTCGTTCTTGGAGTTTACGGCAAAAAACTGCTCTCGCTTCAACTCAGGGAAGCCGTCGAACCCGCCCGCCAAGGCAAGGCATTCCAGATTCTTCTTGTTGCAGGCTGTCAGATTGACACGCTGCACAAAATCAAATATCCCTTTGAAAGGACCATTCTTTTCGCGTTCCTCCATAATGCTCTGCACAGCACCCTCGCCTACCCCTTTCACCGCACCAAGGCCAAAACGGATATTGCCTTCCTTGTTCACGGTGAACTTCAGGTTACTTTCATTCACATCCGGTCCCAATGTATTGATGCCCATTGCCTTGCATTCGTCCATCAGCTTGGTTATATCGGTAATATTCGCCAAACTTCGACTCATGACCGCTGCCATGTATTCAGCCGGATAATTGGCCTTGAGAAAAGCTGTCTGATAGGCCACCCACGAATAGCAAGTGGCATGTGACTTGTTGAAAGCATAGGATGCAAACTTTTCCCAGTCGGCCCAGATTTTCTCGAGCACTTTCGGATTGTGACCGTTCTTTTGTCCACCTGAAATGAATTTCGGCTTCATGTGGTCCAGCTTGTCACGCAGCTTCTTACCCATTGCCTTACGCAAGGCATCAGACTCACCACGGGTAAAGTCTGCCAGCAAACGCGACAAAAGCATGACCTGCTCCTGATAGACCGTAATGCCGTAAGTATCCTTCAGATACTTCTCCATGATGGGGATATCATACTCGATGGGCTTACGTCCCCACTTACGGTCGATGAAGTCGGGGATATAATCCATAGGCCCCGGACGGTAGAGGGCGTTCATGGCAATCAAATCCTCGAAAGTGCTCGGTTGCAACTCGCGCAGATACTTCTGCATGCCAGCCGATTCAAACTGAAACGTACCGATGGTACGGCCGTCGCAATAGAGTTTATAGGTAGCAGGGTCGGAAATGGATATCTTGTCGATGTCGAGTTCCAAGCCGCGGTGCAGACGTACATTGGCAACGGCTTCCTTAATGATGGACAAGGTTTTCAGTCCGAGGAAGTCCATCTTGATAAGTCCCGTATCTTCGATGACGGAACCTTCGTATTGGGTTACGAGCATCTTCTCGCCCGTCTCCTTATCATCCGCCGTGCTGACAGGTACCCAATCCGTGATGTCGTCACGGCAAATAATAGTACCGCAGGCATGCACACCCGTACCGCGTACATTACCTTCCAGCATCTTGGCATATTTCATCGTATCGCGCACCAGTGGATCGGGCGAAGCCTCCGCAGCCTGCAATTCGGGCACGTAGGCAATGGCATTGGGCAGATTGAGTTTCTTGTCGGGAATCTTATCCGGCACAAGCTTGCACAGACGGTCTGATTCGCTCAAAGGCAGTTTCTGTACGCGTGCCACATCCTTGATGGCCATCTTGGTCGCCATCGTGCCGTATGTAATGATGTGCGCCACCTTCTCTTGCCCGTACTTATCCGTCACCCAGCGGAGCACTTCTCCACGCCCGTCATCATCGAAGTCCACATCGATATCAGGCAAAGAGATACGGTCGGGATTCAAGAAACGCTCGAACAGAAGGTCGTATTGAATCGGGTCTATTTTCGTGATGCCCAAGCAATAGGCCACCGCCGAACCGGCAGCCGAACCACGTCCCGGTCCTACCGAAACTCCCAGCTGTGTGCGGGCGGCATTGATAAAGTCCTGCACAATCAAGAAGTATCCCGGGAAACCCATCGTCTTCATGATGTACAGCTCAAAGACCAGACGTTCCTTCACCTCGTCGGACAAGGGGTCACCGTACAACTTCTTGGCACCGTCGAATGCCAACTTTGCCAGATAGTCGGCTTCCAGCTTGATACGGTACAGTTTGTCGTACCCCCCCAGACGCTTTATCTTGGCATTGGCAGCATCCTCATCCAGCACCACCTTGCCGTTCTCATCCTGAGTGAACTCATCAAACAAGTCCTTTTCGGTATACTTCTGACGATAGCCTTCTTCCGTCCCGAAATCTTCAGGAATAGCAAACGTAGGCATAATAGGAGCATGGTCGATAGAATAATACTCCACCTTGTCCAAAATCTCCAAGGTATTGGACAAGGCTTCGGGCACATCTTCAAACAAGGCGTTCATTTCAGCCTTTGTCTTCATCCATTCCTGCTTAGTATAGAGCATTCGGGTAGGGTCATCCAGATCCTTACCCGTACTCAGACAAATCAGGCGATCGTGCGCTTCCGCATTCTCTTCATCCACAAAGTGGACGTCATTGGAACAGATAACCTTAATGTCATATTTCCGGGCAAACTCCAACAACTTGGCATTCGCCTTCTGCTGAAGCGGATAAGCTTCGTGATTGGCACGGGAAACAGTGGCTTTATGGCGCTGAAGTTCCAGATAATAATCATCGCCAAACAGATTCTTATACCAGCGTACAGCTTCTTCCGCCTCTTCCAGCTGGTCATTGATAATCTTCTTAGGAACCTCGCCACCGATACAAGCCGAGCAGACAATCAGCCCTTCATGATACTTTTCCAGTTCACTGCGATCTGTACGCGGACGCATATAGTATCCCCTTGTCCAAGCATGCGATACAAGTTTTATCAGATTGTGATACCCCTTCTCATTCTTTGCCAGCACAATCAGGTGATAACCACTCTGGTCCGGCTTCCCCTCCTTCTTATCCATGGTTCGGCGGGCCACATACATTTCACAGCCTACAATCGGCTTGAACAACTTGCTTTCCGCTTCTGCCATCTTGGTACGGCAATCGGCAATCTCCGCTTCCTTGTCTTCACACTCTATCTCACCACTTTCAATACCGGCAATCCTTTTCTTGAAGTCCTTTATCTCCCCCTTCGGCCCGCTGTTCTTCTTGTTGACATAGTTGGTGAACTCCTTGATACCGAACATATTTCCATGGTCGGTCACGGCAATGCCTTTCATACCATCCCTCATAGCCTTGTCAACCAGCCTGCTGACACTTGCCTGACCATCCAGAAGAGAGTATTGGGTATGGACATGTAAATGAACAAAATCTTGCATATATATCCTTATCTATTGAGAGCCTAAAATTACAACCTCTATCACAGCTAACAAAAATATTTCCCAAAAAGTTATCAACACGCACATTTCTCTCTCCAAATCCTTGTTAGATTTTCAAAATAAGCCTATTTTTGCAAATAATTTCTATCTAAAATAGCAAATACTATATACATGAGTCGATTAAAAAGATTAAAAAAGATACGTATACACCGTGAAGGAACACATACATTAGCAGGCAGCTTGGCTCTGATTCTGACTGTCAACACTGCCCTTTACTTCGGATTGGAATGCAAAGTTCCTTTTTACGTAGTAGCGGTCATTAGCCTCATTGTATATGGCATACTAGTGAACTTCTTCCGCTGTCCCATCCGTTTGTTCGGACAGGAAACAGAGAAAGTCGTGATAGCTCCTGCCGACGGTAAAATCGTAGTGGTGGAAGAAGTAGAAGAAAACGAATACTTCCACGACCGCCGTATCATGGTATCTATATTCATGAGCCTGGTCAATGTACACGCCAACTGGTATCCGGTAGACGGTACGGTAAAGAAAGTGTGGCACAAAAACGGAAAGTTCATGAAAGCCTGGCTGCCCAAAGCCAGCACCGACAACGAGTGTTCCACTGTAGTAATAGAAACTCCGGAAGGCGTGGAAATTATGGCACGACAGATAGCCGGAGCCATGGCGCGCCGTATCGTAACCTATGCCGAACCGGGCGAGGAATGCTATATCGACGAGCATATGGGTTTCATCAAATTCGGCTCCCGCGTGGACGTCTTTCTGCCGTTGGGCACCGAAGTATTCGTTAAACTAGGACAACAGACTACCGGTAATCAGACTGTGATAGCCAAACTTAAATAATAAAAGAACAACAATGGCAAACTGCATTACCCGCCATATTCCAAATATTCTGACCTGCCTGAACCTATTCTCCGGGTGCATTGCCTGTGTCATGGCATCCGAAGCCAAATATGAATGGGCACTCGCTTTCATTATCTTCAGTGCCGTATTCGATTTCTTCGACGGCATGATGGCACGTGCACTGGACGCACATTCCATTATCGGCAAGGATTTGGATTCTCTGGCAGATGATGTCAGTTTCGGAGTGGCCCCTTCCCTGATTGTATTTTCCTTGTTCAAGGAAATGAACTATCCAAGCACAATGGAAAGCATGGCCGACGTTTTCCCCTATCTCGCATTTCTTTTGTCCGTGTTCTCTGCACTACGGCTTGCCAAATTCAACAATGATACCCGCCAGACAAGCTCTTTCGTAGGACTTCCCGTCCCGGCAAATGCCTTGTTCTGGGCTTCATTGGTGACGGGCGCTCACGACTGTTTGGTGAGCAACAGCTTCCATCCGGTTTATCTATTGCTGCTGGTCTGCCTTTTCTCATGGTTGCTTGTATCGGAGATTCCAATGTTCTCACTCAAATTCAAGAATCTGTCATGGAAGGACAATAAAACAAGCTTCATTTTCCTACTTGTCTGCATTCCACTCCTTATCCTCTTGGGAATCTGCAGCTTTGCTGCAATTATCGTGTGGTATATACTACTTTCGCTTATTACAAGGAAAAGTAAATAAACATTTTTCCGGCACAATTGTTGTATTGAAGTTCGCAGAAAACGAACACATAAAAAGACATTAGCCCATGTTTCATATTTTAGGATTTTTATTTATCATCATAATTGCCATTCTGCTCATTGGTCTTAGCATTATCGGTAGTGTCATCCGAACCATATTCGGATTGGGTGGACGCCGTACTTCCTCCAACTCCGGTCCCTACCAAAAAGGAAATGGTAATTACCAGCCGGGAGGGTATTCCTACAATGATAATAAACAATCGCCTGAGGAGGCACAAGCCGAAGAGGGTGAAATACGTCCCCGCCACAAGAAACTGTTCTCCAAAGACGAAGGAGAATATGTGGATTTTGAAGAAATTAAAGAGTAGGAATTAAGGATAAAGGATTATTTGCGCCTGGCGGCAAAGAACTCCTTCATTAGGACGGCACATTCATCTGCCAGGATTCCTTTTACTACTTCTGTTTTGGGATGCAATGCCTGCGAGGCATAGCGCTGATACCCTCTTTTCTCATCTTCGGCGCCAAACACCAGGCGCCCCATCTGTGCCCAAGCAATGGCACCGGCACACATCACGCAAGGTTCCACTGTGACATAGAGAGTACATTCATTCAGATATTTGCCACCAAGGGTTGCGGCGGCAGCGGTAATGGCCTGCATCTCGGCATGGGCGGTGACATCTGTCAAGGTCTCTGTCAGATTATGGGCACGGGCTATGATACGGTCCTTACAAACCACAACCGCACCTACGGGAACTTCTCCCCGTTCACCTGCCTTATGCGCCTCCAAAAGCGCCTGTTTCATATAATAGCTATCGTCCAACGCCACTCCGTTTCAATTTTTAATTCTTAATTTTCACCTCCTCATATCGTGCTCACCGAACAAAGTAGGATAATCTTCTTCCATATTCTTATGGATAAACATGAGAATAGTCTCCCGCAGCCAGCGCGACTTGTTCGTTATCTTGTATTTATCCAGATAACGGTCTACAATCCGCAGTTCTTCCTCGCTCATCAGGCATACCATGCGCTGCTCGCGTCTTGGTTCTTCGGGCGTTGCTTTCGCACACGTTTTATCTCTCTTTCTCATATTTCCTGCAAAATTACTTTTACTTCTGTAAAAACAAAACGAATCAATGTATTTTTCTTTCCAAAGCAGAGGACATCTGCCCGGCAATAGCGACATTTGTCAAACAGACATCAAACCTAAAACGAAGAGGCATCGAATCCATAAAAAAGAAAGTCTATGAAAGAGGTTGAAAGGAAAAGGAAACTGCAAGACGACAAAAAAGGAGTTTTTGAAGACCAGATGAAAAGAATATCCCCAAAACTCTTCTGCCGAATCAATTAAAAAAGTACTTTTGAGACGTTTAAAAAATGCATCAATATGAACCGAATCAATTATCTTGCTTTCTTCCTTCTGGCAATAGTCATGATAACAACATCATGCAACGATGACAAGGAAGACCGACCATCCGGCATTGCCAACCAAAGTTGGAAAGAAGGAGAAGTGTTAACAATCAGTACAGAAAAGGATTTAACCATACGCTTTACCACATACGGCAAGTGGGTGGCCACTGTAGCAGGCGGTGCGGATTGGTGCAAATTGTCCCAAACATCGGGCAACAAAGGTTCCCACAGTTTCATGGTATCGGCAAACGGAGCAACAACCAAGGACCGAACAGCTACCATTACTGTCAATGCGGAAGGAAGCCGACCAAGCAGTTTCAAAGTGACACAAAAGGCCGGTAGCCTTCCCGAAGATACCGGAGATGCGATAGTGAACCGAGAAGTGAACAAATACCTAGATGAAATGTACTTGTGGAACGAGGAATACAAGAGCTTGAAGAAAAATTTCAGTCAGGGATATGAAGACTTTTTCTATAATAACCTATATGGTATGACCACCAACACCTTGGACAAGAAAGCTGACGGAAATGGCAACTACCACCTCTTCTCGTATATTGTAAAGAAAAAGACAATCGGCACCACACGCGCCGCAACCCAAATAGAAAGAGAGCTGGAATACAGTTTCGGATTCACCGGAATGATAGCCGTAGAAATAAGTAATACACAAATAGTCCTCTGCCCGCAAGGAATCTATCCGGATTCACCAGCTTCCGAGAACGGAATAAATCGTGGTGCTTTCCTTTATAAGATGAATGGAAAAGATATAACTAAAAGCAATATGAATCAGGTGTTCATGCAACTGATGTATCCGGAGTCTTCCGTCGCTGCCACTCTGACCGAAATAGAAACTGACGAAAACGGAAACTTCAAATACGATGAAAGCGGCAATCTGTGTACCCGCGAGAGCGCACTTTCTGCTCGTGCCATGTACAAGAATCCTATACTGCACCACGAAGTGATAACGAGCAACAACGGACATAAGACAGGCTACTTGGTATATGAGAACTTCGATGCCGGATTTGACGATGTACTGTTTGACGTATTTAAGGAATTCAAGCGCGAAGGCATACAAGACCTAGTGCTCGACCTACGCTACAACGGCGGCGGACATGTTACAACGGCCAACCTGATAGCTTCGTGTCTGGCCGGAAGCAACTGCCGGGACAAAGTGTTTGCCAAATACAGATACAATGAAGAGCGAATGAAAAAATACTCCAATTCCCGCTTGGAAGAGAATTTTTCCTATGGCTGGTATGCCAACCTGAAAACATCGCTCACCGCAGCCGCCCTCGGCCTAAACCGCCTCTACTGTCTGGTGGGTAGCGGCACAGCTTCAGCCAGCGAACTGGTAATCAATGCACTGAGGGGTATTGGCATTGATGTGGTGCTCATCGGAAAACGGACCACTGGAAAGAACGTGGGCATGGAACCCAAAGAAATCACCGTGGAAAAAGATACTTACGAAGTGGTTCCAATCACTTTCCAAACCTACAATGCCAAGGGATTCGGAGAGTACGAGAACGGATTCCTGCCTGACATTGAGTTAGATGAGACAGATGCCGACGGCGACGGTTACTTTAACACCTACTTTCACTTCGGGCATCCGGATGAACCACTACTGGCACGCGCCATCCGTGAAATCACCGGCGAACAGCCGATTGGCACACGCAGCCTGATGCGGGCACCCGCCAACGGCAAAGCATTCGCCCTGCCCACTGTTCAACGCCCAGGACACTACGGCATGATAAAAACAAGCGAATTGCCTGCCGAGAACGCACTAACCGGTATTGCAATACAGTAATGGCCAACCACAATGTCCTCGGAAAAGCCGGTGAAGACGCCGCTGCCAAATATCTGGAACAGAACGGTTACACCATACGCGACCGTAATTGGCGAAAGAATCACCTGGAGCTAGATATAGTGGCTGCCAAAGACGAAGAACTGATAATAGTGGAAGTAAAAACCCGTAGCAATACGGACTACATCGAGCCGCAGGATGCCGTGAACTGGCAGAAAATACGCCGTATTGTCGTAGCGGCCGATGCCTATGTCAAGCTCTTCTGCCTGGATGTACCCGTTCGCTTCGACATCATAACAGCCGTAGGCGAACCGGGAGCATTCAGGATAGAGCACATGAAGGATGCCTTCTATCCGCCCATGTTTTGATAACTGACAAATGAGAGTTATTGTAATCGTAAATCATAAATTGTAAACCGTAAATACCATCATGGACATAGAAACCGCCCGCGAATATTGCCTCAGCAAAAAGGCCGTCATAGAATGCCTTCCGTTCGACGAATACTCGCTCGTAATGAAGGTCATGGGTAAAATGTTTGCACTCATCGACCTGGAAAGTGCCAATAAGATTTGTCTGAAATGCGATCCAGAGTATGCACTCGAACTGCGAGAGCACTATGCAGCCATCGAAGGTGCCTATCACTTCAACAAAAAATACTGGAACCAAGTGCTTCTGGACGGTGACGTCGACGACAAATTGTTGAAACAACTGATAGACCACTCTCTTGAAGAAGTATTAAAGAAATTCACAAAAAAAATGCGTACCGAATATGAAGCCCTGCCCTGACACATTCCCGTTCCCGCTGGTGGCATTGGACGAAACGGCATCGACCAATCAATACCTCAGCCAGCTTTGCAACCGGTTGCAAGAATCCGTTGCCGAACTGACGACCGTGACTGCCGAGTTCCAAACCGCCGGTAAAGGCCAGCGCGGCAACACCTGGGAAGCCGAAGAAGGCAAGAACCTGCTTTTCAGCGTTGTACTCTACCCTTCTTTTCTGGAAGCCCGCCGGCAGTTCATCCTTTCACAAATCGTCTCCCTCACTATTAAGGAAGAACTGAGCAGATGGTCTGATGAAATCACCATCAAATGGCCGAACGACATCTATTGGAAAGACCGGAAAATCTGCGGCATACTGATAGAGAACGACCTTTCCGGACACCATATCAAGCGTAGCATTGCCGGAATCGGCATCAACATCAATCAGGAAGTCTTCAACAGTGATGCTCCCAACCCCGTCTCACTGAAACAAATCACCGGAAAGGAGCACGACCGTTATGAAATCCTTGCCCATATCCTGAGACGTATACAAATCTACTACAACAGCCTCCAAATGGAGGACTTCGCTGCCTACTCCGACGAGATATCCACACGGTATGCCCGCTCCCTTTTCCGTCGCCGGGGATTGCATCCTTATGAAGACGCCGACGGCAAGTTCCTTGCCCGGTTGCTGCGTGTAGAGCAAGACGGACGTTTTATACTGGAAGACGAAAACGGCAAAGAACGGGAATATCTCTTCAAGGAAGTACAATACATATTGTAAAGCCATAGGCTGTCCCGGCTCAGCCGCACCGCTACATAGAGTTTTTTTCTCATTTTATCTGCCATCTGCAAGGTTTCGGCACTTACTTCACTGCAAGACAATTAGTTGCAGGCTTGCAGATACCCCTTGCAGATAAAGTATCTGCAAGCCTCGGAATTGGGTATAAAGACACCTATCGTCTTCATGTTCAAAATACAGATAACATATTAGTTCACAATGGTGAACACTTTGTTTATATGGCATGAAACAAAGTGTTCTCCCTAATGGAACAGTTTGTTTCACACGTTGAAACAAGCTGTCCTATGTGTCGAAATAAACTGTTTTGTGTGTAGTTTAACGCTTTAGTGCGTTGAAGTATCTTACCTGCGCAATCTATGTTTCAAAAAGAGTATTAAGCCAACGTGAATTCCAAGACTTATAAAATAAAACGCTATATTTGCCGATATGAAAATAATAATACGGACATTATTGCTTCTTCTTGTCCTGCCGAGCCTCTTCTACGCCTGCGGACGCAAGTCCCATCCACAATCATTGATTCTTGCGGACAGCCTGGCAAGTGCCAACCCGGACAGTGCCATCACTTTGCTGAAAAGCATCGACAGCAGCATGCAGGCCGAACCGGAAGCCGTGCAGATGTATCATCGGCTACTCTGCATCAAAGCGAACGACAAGGCATATATACAGCATACATCGGACAGCCTGATACTGCCCGTGTTACATTATTATATAAAGAAAGACGATGAACGGCATCTGCCGGAAGCTTACTACTATGCCGGAAGGGTGTATCGCGACTTGGGAGACGCACCGCAGGCGTTGGGGTACTTCGAAAAAGCTGCGGAAGCATTGCCCGAAGACGGAGGATACAAACTGAAAAGCAAGATTTACAGCCAGATGGGGACGCTGTTTGCTTATCAAAGCATGTATACCGAAGCTTTGGAGATGTATAAGAAAGGGGGAGAATACGACAATATACTGAAAGACAGTGTCGGCATGGTTTTCACATTGAGGGACATAGGCAATATGTACAGAGAATTGGGCAAACGAGACAGCACATTAGCCTACTTCAAAGAAGCAAACCGATTGAGCCAACAATTACAACGCGCAGATTTATTTAATATGATGCAAGGGCAACTTGTCGCAATTTACACAGATTTGCAGGAATACGATTCTGCCCATGCAGTATTGCAGAATGCCCTAAGGGATATTGAGCGTCCCAGTAGGAGTGCCATTTACAGCATTGCCGCCCGTCTATATGATATAACCTTTCAGATGGATTCCGCCACATGGTATTACAAAGAGCTGTTGGGCTTCGGTTCTGTCTATGCCAAGCAAACAGCCTGCCGCAGATTATTGGAACTCACCCTCAAACAGAATGGCGCGCAGCAAGCATCCAGTTACCTCAATGGTTACCTTTTGTATACCGACTCCATACAGAAACTCACGCAAACGGAAACCATCCATCGGATGCATTCCCTTTACAACTACCAACTGCGTGAGAAAGAGAACAACAGACTGAAAGCAGAGAACAACCGCCAAACATCCTGGATTTGTATTATCAGCGGAGGATTTGTCATTGCCATACTCTCATTTATCGCTTACCGTCAATGCAGCAAGCGGAAACGTCTGGAATTGGAGCAACAACTGGACAAGCTTCGTACAATAGAAAAAGAAAACAGAGAAAAAATTGATTTCCTCGAAAGACACAAAGCGCAGAAGGAAGAGTTGGAAAAGAATCTGGTAAATATCAATATTCCCGATAATAGCATACTGAAGAAACAATTAGGACAGAAAATAGAATTACTCAATCACATCCTGCAGCAGCAAGCAATCGAAAAAGAACAAGAAAAAGAAGCCCAAGACTACTTGTTCTGTTCCGAGATATACAAGAAACTCCAAGGACGTGCAAACTCTGCACGTGGTGAAGCTTATATCATTCAGGAAGAATGGGATTCACTAAAAGAACTCATACCCCCCGCCTACCCTACCTTCTTCGAAAGGCTGTATTCGCTGCACACTCCCAACGAAAACGAATTGCACGTCTGCATACTTCTCAAACTCCAATTCCGCCAAGCGGACATCGCACGCCTACTGCAACTCAAGCCGGAAAGCATTTCTTCCATCCGGAGGAGGCTTTACCAGAAAGTAACCGGAAGTAAAGGAAGCCCGGAAATGTGGGACAAGATTATAGACTCATTATAAGCATCTTATCCAAAGGATGAACACCTTTCATCCATTCATGCACATATTTTTGCACATAGCCCTACACATACTTTTGCACACAAAGAAGCGATGTGCACACAACCATGCACATACATAAAGCAGCAAGAAGTCTTAATAAAATCATTTTTATTTTCAACTTTGCGACAACGAAACAAAAACAAAATCAAATGAAAGCAAAGTATCTACTGTTGGTTTTAGGCATATTCTGCTGTATGAGTATTAAGGCTATAGAAGAGGATATCCCATTATATAGAACTTCCGACTCCAAAGGAAATTGGGATAAAGACAAACGCTCCATTACTTTAATACCTACCGCTACTATTGACGGAAATACAATCCGTATCTATTCGGATGTAACAATATCAGGACTTCAAACGTCTATAAAAGATAGCATGGGTAATATTGTTTATTCCTACAATGACATGACATCTTCACGATGCCATACGTTCGAAGTATATAGTTTGTACGAAGGAGAATATACCCTTGAATTGAAAATAGGAGAAGATTCTTTTTACGGAAATTTCATTTTTGACTAAAAAAAGATAGCTATCCCAATAATTATCAATTCAAAATGTAACGATTATGAATGAATTAAAATCAACTTTACCTCTTGAAATGATACAACTCAAAGAGGAAGAAATGGCTCTACTGAAAGGAGGAGCCAATGAGGATGTTTACATGAACAATGGTTGCGATTGCAATTGTGGCGATTGTTGTAGTGCAACTACCCCAATAAGACCGAATAAAGGAGAACACTAAATGTTCTTAAGCCTCTTAGAACGACAGAATATAGTAAAAATGGTGCGAACTAATATCTATATTCTGTCTTTTACCAACGAACTTTAAATTTGCCATATAACCATGAAAAGCAGCTATTATAATTTGTATACGTCATGCAATGCAGGTATGCTATGCTTCAACACATACCATGACAATTACATCGTAATAAACCGCTGTACCTATGACCTCATACAAAACAACGACTATGATAAAGTTAACGAAACCACTTTGAAGGTTTTACAAGAAAACGGCTTTATAGTGGAAAACAATGTAGACGAATACAGTAACCTTATACAAGAATACCACAAGAGCGATACTTCCGGAACCTTCAATCTAACTTTACTTCCTTCATTAGATTGTAATGTCAGATGCTGGTATTGCTTTGAAAAGCATATTGTAGGCAGCCACTTATCTTGTCAGCAACAGAATAAAGTGTTCAGATATGCACAAAACATACTAAACAGAGAAGACATATCCATCATACATTTTTCTCTGTTTGGTGGTGAACCCATGTTGTATTTTAAAGAAGAAGTTGCACCTTTGCTGTTTAAAGTAAAAGATTATGCAAAGACGATAAACAAGGACATTAGAGTTTCCATCGTTACAAATGCGACCCGTATAACAGAAGATATTATTCCTATGTTAGCAGAACTTGACGCCACTTTCCAGATAACCATTGACGGGTACAGAGAAAAGCACAATTCCATCAAAAAATCACCGGAATTTAAAGAAGGTACTTATGATGTCGTGATGAAAGCCATCCATGACCTAACTAATGCTTATGATTCGCGCATCAATTTAAGAATAAATTTCGACAATCAGACCTTCAAACACCTGCACTCCGTTGTCAATGACATACAAGACATAGACAGAAAGAAGATAAGGATTCATTTGGAGCGTGTATGGCAAACCACTGCGTCAGATGATTCCAGTACGGGAACCGATCTCAAAGAATTCATTAATGAAATGTTACGGTTGAATTTCCGTTTGTTATACCTCAATTTCGGTAGACGGAATTACTCGTGCCTCATGGACTTAAAAAACAATGTGGTTATATCTTATAATGGTGATGTCTATAATTGTACTGGAAGAGATTTCACAAGCACTCACCAAGAAGGCCAACTTACTTCAGACGGAAGCATTGAGTGGGAACAAAACAAACTGGAGAAAAGAACCGCCATCAAAACATACAATGATTCAGCATGTATCCGATGCAAATTGTTACCGCAATGCTGGGGACTCTGCAAACAAAAGATATTGGAACACCCCAATAAGGCAGAACAGATGTGTCCGCTAAAAACAATGGAAATTACCATGGATGATTACATTACGTACCGTTTCAACAATGAATATATATCCCGTAAGATATTCGGCAATAAGCAACCTGTCTTTTTTACTTAACGTTTGCAAATCATGAACTATAAAATACTCTTGATTATCCTCGCTATATCATATCTGGGGTCTCACGCAGCCAAGGGGCAAAACCTCCGGCAACTTTCAGGCATCGTAACAGATACCCTTGGAAAAGGAGTTGAACACGCAACCGTATGGATTCAAGCGATGTCCGACTCCTCTTCTCATAAGACATTCACAAACAAGAACGGGCAATACATATTCGGAAAGCTACCGGAAAAAGAGTACACGTATCACATCTACCACGACAACTATCAAAGCGTGAACGGCACCATCTACTTGAATGGCAACAAGGAATTAGGACATACACTCTACCCGGTGAAGAATGTGAATTTGGATAACGTCGTAATAACCGCAGACCGTAGCAACGTCATAAAGTCCAATGCCCAAAGCACTCTTTTTCATCTGTCTGGAAATGCCAGGAAAGAGAAAAGCATTTACGAAGCCTTGCAAGAAATACCCAATTTAAAGGTGGATTTGTCCATGCGGAAAATAAAGACGGCCGATGAACAGAACGTAGTCATATTGGTCAATAATATGCAACGAGACACTTCCATAGAATCCATCGACCCGGCAGAAGTGGAAAGCATAGAAATAATGGAAAATCCACCGGTCAAATACCTAAAAGACGGGTATGCAACGGTGCTCAATATCAAGCTCAAAAAAAGAAGCCAGACTTACCGGTTACTGAATCTGTACAATGACGTCCATCCGGGAATGGTGACAAACTCTCACAGTGGAAGTTTTGAAACCGGAAACGACAAATTCTCTTTCTATACCATCTTGTTTTGGTCGGGAGCCAACCGTGAAAAAGGGAATGAATACGGAGAACAGCATTACTCCGGAACAGACAAAGACTACAGCTTAAATACCCGGCACAATTCGCACAATGCCGCCTTTTACATAGGGGGAGACTTTGTACCCAACCTTAACAACTACCTCTCTTACAGTTTATATGCCGATTATAACAACACAAAAACAAGAAAGTGGGGAGAAGGGAGTATCTCACAAAAAGAGACTTCCTATGAATATGATGCCCGGAGATTAACCCACAACCGTCCCATTACCTATGCCGGGAAAGTATTGCACCAATATCGGCTGAGCGAGAAAAGCCTGCTTGAAAGTACCCTCAGTTACAGTTACAGCCTCAATAAAGACAGCAACTGTAACCATGAATTTTCCGACAATTACAACTATTCCAATGAGAACCGCTATAAAATGGTTTATCAGACCGGCAGTTACATAGCCGAATACCAAAAGAAATGGGACAACAAAAACGAACTGACAATAGGAAGTGACACTTACTATATAAACGGGAAATTGGACAACACTTCGACCGCAGGCAGCAATACTTTCGACTACCGAAGCTGGAACGAATACTTGTATGCCACATACAGTAGTGCAAAAACACCTTTTTCGTATATGCTATCGTTGGGACTGGATTGTCATTACAATAAAATAGAAGACATCAAGAATCAATACTACAAGATAAGAGTTTCGGGAAATGCAAGCTACTCATTCCGGAAGCATCATCTGCTTAAAGGCTACGTCCGGGGATATACATCCAATCCTTCCATTTCCCTGCTGAACCCGTACAACACCTCCACAGACAGCCTTCAAGTCATCAAAGGAAACCCCTACCTTGAGCCAAGTTATACCATCGAGAGCGGAGCAGCCTACCGGTTCACCCTAGGAGCCTGGTATATAGAACCCGACATCTGCTATGCCCGATATATGGATATATACGAAAGCATAGGCCGGAAGGAAGGAGAGGTTTATGCCTACACTTACGAAAACAAGAAAAGGGAGTCCCAGCTTATTGCCACGCTCAGTGCCAGATACAACATAAAGAATGTAGGGCATATCGGATTGATGGGAAGATACCGTAGATGCTTTTTTGAGAATACCACGAAAAGCTGGATAAGCATTTATCCCAATTGGCGTTTCTATTATAAAAATATCTCGCTGAACGGTTCCATCAGCTTCCAGCCCTATTCTCATGAGGAATATTCCAAAAGGAAGAATTCTACCGATTGCAGAATGGCACTTAACTGGAATATAAATACCAATTGGAACGTAGGAATCGGCATGCGCTACATGATAGAACCTTATGAATATGCCTACTCTATTGACGATACCCGGTTGGATTATCACAGTTACATAAACTACGATTACCCCAAACGGGACAAAATGCTTTACTTCACCGTTCAATATGTATGGAAATATAAAGCCCCCAAAAGAAAAAGCCAATATCTGCAACAAGAAAAACCGAACATACAGTTATTGAAAGAATGATGAGATTCCCACTCCATAAATAGTACGACTCTATGCAGTGCGGTTTAGCCTGCTTACAAATGATATGCGATTTCTTTGGAACAAACTATTCATTGGAAACAATATCCCGATACTGTTTTGCAACTACGGAAGGAACATCATTACGCAGCATCAATGAAGCCGCTTTAAAATTGGGATTTCATACAATAGTGGGAAAGGTAACAATTCCCCAATTAAAAGAAGCTTCATTGCCTTGTATCCTATATTGGAATCAGAAACATTTTATCATATTATATGATATAAAAAAACGAAAGAAGAAGAATATTTACTATATAGCCGACCCGGCAAAAGGATTGCTAAAATACACGGAAGAAGAATTTAAAGAAAATTGGTTTAATACATTTGTTAAGAACGAAGAAGCTGGCATCGCCCTCTTCCTCCAACCCACCCCAGCCTTCTACGAGAAGCAGGAGGAGCACAAATCGGAAAAGCGCTCCTTCTCCTTCCTCTTCGGCTATTTCCGCCAGTACCGCCGTTACTTCGGGCAAATCATCTTGGGGCTACTGATTGGCAGTGTCCTGCAACTCATCTTCCCCTTCCTGACGCAAGCCATTGTGGACGTAGGAATCAAGCACCGGAACCTGAATTTCATCTATCTGATACTTATCGGACAGTTGATGCTGACCGTCAGTCGGACAAGCGTGGACTTCATACGTCGGTGGATATTGCTGCACATCAGTATGCGGATAAATATCTCGCTGGTGTCGAACTTCTTCATCAAACTGCTGAAACTGCCCATGTCTTTCTTCGACACCAAGCTGATGGGCGACCTGCTGCAACGGATGAACGACCACAACCGGGTGGAAAAGTTCCTTACCACGCAGACACTCAGCGTGATGTTCTCGCTGTTCAGCTTCATCGTGTTCGGAGCCGTGCTGTTATGCTACAACCTGCCGATATTCTGTATTTTTCTGGCAGGCAGCATCGCCTACTCCGTCTGGATAGCCCTCTTCCTGAAACGGCGGAAGCAGATAGACTACCTCTACTTTGAGAAGCAGGCGAAGAACAACAACAAGACTTACCAGTTCATCACCGCCATGCAAGAGATAAAGCTGCAGGACTGCGAACAGCGCCGGCGCTGGGAATGGGAAGACGTGCAGGCCGAACTGTTCGATGCAAATATGAAGAGCCTAAGACTGCAACAGACACAAGAAGCAGGAAGCATCTTCATCAACGAGATAAAGAATATCGTGATTACCGTAGTGGCGGCAACCGCCGTGATAAACGGGCAGATGACTCTGGGTATGATGCTGGCGGTGCAGTACATCATCGGACAACTAAGCTCGCCCATCGAGCAGCTGATGAATTTCATCTACTCCCTGCAGAACGTGAAGATAAGCTTGGAACGTATCAACGAAATACACGAGATGGAAAACGAGGAAAGTAATCCGGAGGCGATTGCTGCATTTCAAAGCCAAGACAAAAGCCTACGGCTGAAAATGGTGGACTTCAAGTACGACCCGCACGCCTTGAACAAGACTCTGGACAGTGTGGATTTTGAGATTCCCGAAGGGAAAGTGACTGCCATCGTGGGCACCAGCGGAAGCGGAAAGACGACAATCATCAAGTTGCTGCTGGGCTACTACAAGGCATTGGGCGGAGAAATCTCTATCGGCGGCACAGACATCAACCGCTTCAACCTGAAGTGGTGGCGCAGGCAATGCGGCGTAGTGATGCAGGACGGGGTAATCTTCTCCGAATCCATAGCCCGCAACATTGCGGTGGACGATGGGGATATAGACAAGGAACGGCTGGCAGAGGCTGCCCGGATTGCCAATATAGACGACTACATCATGCGCCTCCCCCTGAAATACAACACCTTGATAGGGCAGGACGGCGTAGGACTGAGCCAAGGGCAGAAGCAACGGATACTGATAGCCCGCGCCGTCTACAAGAATCCGCAGTACATCTTTCTGGACGAAGCCACCAATGCACTGGATGCCAACAATGAACGGGCGATTGTAGAAAACCTGATGGAATTCTACAAAGGGAAAACGGTAGTCGTAGTGGCGCACCGCCTGAGTACCGTCAAAAATGCAGACCGGATAGTGGTGATAGACCAAGGAAAAATCATAGAAACCGGAAAGCACCAGGAACTGATAGCCAACCGGGGAGCTTATTATAACCTCGTAAAAAACCAATTGGAATTGGGCAGTTAGCGCATGGGAGACAGCATGAATTACAGAATAACAGTATGGAGAACAAAGACATAGAGCTCAGAAGCGAGCAGGTACGGAGAATCATCGGGCAGGTCCCCCCGATGCTAGTGCGCAGCGGAATCGGCATTATCGGCCTCATCGTGGCACTGCTGCTGGCCGTAGCGGCATTCGTGCCCTACCCCGAAACGGCAGATACGGACATCACACTGACAGGCATCCGGAATGGGCAGGCCATCGCCACCGCAGAACTGCCATATGCCTGCATCACGCAAATCAATCCGGGCATGAAAGCCGAAATAGAACTGGAAGGATATACAAGCAAGGAATACGGCTACCTGCAAGGAACCGTCACCAACGTCTCTCCCCGGATAATCAGCCGCGACGGGGGGAACAACTATTTCTGTTTTACATTGTCATTGCAAGAAGCTCCTTTTATGCAGCAAGGCATGAAAGGGAAAGTTTCCGTCATCTTGTCTGAAAAGACTCTGCTCAAAAGGATATGGGAATAGACCGCTACGCCTCCACAATATTTCTCGGAATATTTAAAAAGGGCACGGTAGAGGTTATCAAACTCAAAAGTTTTCCCTACTCGACGACATCCATAAATAGCTATAAATTCAGACTCCTTGGAATCCATATATTCCATCAAGGCTTTTTGTTCCCTAATGCGCCCTACAATCTCTGTTTTCATGTTCCCCTTTTTATTACTTGCGCAATCCATACTTCAAGAGGGAGATTAAGCTACTGTTAACTAAAGAAGAATATCCCGACAGCCTATTCACTACTGCCCTACTTCAAACTTCACTTCGGTTCCTTTCAGAAGGGGGGAAGTAAACCTTACTTTAACCGTTCCCTCCCCTCCGGTAGTCTGTATATAGGCCAGCAAACGCCCGTGGTATACACGGTGACGGTTATCGGTATAGTCACTCATGTCACTGTTGTCAGAGCCTTCGAGCCCAAGCAGACGCGCAGGTCCTTCAACTGCACACGTAATTTCATTGTCGCCAAGTTTCACAACAGTACCTTCTTCGTCAACCACCTCTACGGTGATATGCGCAGTGGCACGGTCGCCAGATAAAATCGTGCGGTCTGCAGTGGCACGAATGGCATAAGGACGTCCGGATGTCCGGATGGAATAGCCTGACAAGGCATTTCCTTCCTCATCGCAGCCCTCAGCACGAAGCTCACCTGCCTGGAAAAGAATATCCCAATAGATAATACCGGTCTTTTCATCATAGGGTTTCATCCCGCCTACCACCTTGCCGTTGAGCAGCAAGCGCGCCTGCGGAGCATTGGTATAGCACACCACGCGTATGTTCTGTCCCTCGTCATAGTTCCAGATGTCCCATGCATCATGATGCAGGCATACGCCTTTTACCTTCATCCAGTTGCCGTTGAGGGCAAAACCTTTGTCGGCATCAAATTCCAGCGTACGCAGTCCCACCTTTCACTTTATAAAGATACTCCCAGTCACCGGATTCACCCAAGAGAATGTCTGTGGAAAGCCTCCGGGCATCCAACGAGCTATCCAGCCCGCGTGCCAGTGCAGCTACTTCGTCATTGGTCCAGCCACTGCCCTACTGGCCGCTGTCCCAGTTGTACTGCGGCTCGTTGACGGGCGAAATATGGCTTATGTGATAGCCTTCAGCGGTATAACGGGCCGCTACATCGGCCATATATCCTGCAAAGTCACCATAATGTTCCGGTTTCAGATTGGAAAGTCCCCCTCTGGCCGAAAATCCTTTTCCATTATAAGTGTACTGCACGGGAGGGGTATTGCTGAAAAGAATGAAACTGTTACATCCCAACTCCTTGGCACGGTCCATGAAGTAACGTTGTCCCTCGCAACGGGTCCAGTCGTACGTCAAGTCATCGGTAAGATAGGATTCCGCACAACGGGTTTTGTCCTCGATGCCGCTGGCTTCACCTTGCGCGGCACTGCCGCCACCAAGATTCACCCGCCATTGGGAAAGGCCGATTCCTTTCGGTTTGCCACCCACAATCTCTGAGGAAAAAAGCAGTTCCGTAATCCCCGCACGGTGTGAAGTCCATGACTTGCCCACAAAGGCAGGCGCCCAACAGTCCGAGGCACCGAAGCCGGCTATTGTCTGGAAAGTCTGTCCGGCATCGATGCTCACCAGTTTCTCTACGCTGTTCGTAATGTCCGGACTATCAGAAGTGTCTGGAGTATCCGGTGTAACGGGAGAATCGTCGCTGCAAGCCATTGCGGCAAGCAGTGCCGGAAGAATAAAAATACATCTCAAATTCATAACATTGTTTCGGATTAAAAAAACTGCCGCGGATAATCCATTGCAAACTATCCGCGACAGAATATAAAGACCTATTGAATAATCAGTTCCTACAACAATCTGTTTTCATCAGAATGTGTTTAATTCCAGCCCGGATTCTGGGTAATGGAACCGTTGGACATTGTGATTTCGTACAAAGGAATGGGGAACACCATGTCGCGGTTCTCGTTGAAAGTGATGCCTTTGTCACTTGCTTCACCTTGATTCTCCCACTCAAGAGCATCACGGGTAGCCTCTTCAGTGTTCCACTTTACAAAGGAGCCGTTCGGTCCCAGAATATTGCTAATCATCTTTTTACCATTTGTATCAGTCCAGCGACGAATATCATACAGCCTGTTCTGCTCGAAAGCCAATTCCAAACGGCGTTCCTGGCGAATGGCACTTTGCAATGCCTTTCCACTTGCCGTAACGTCATCCAACTTGGCACGTCTGCGCACCTGATTGAGAGCATCGCGGGCAGAAGCGTCATCACCCAGTTCGATAGAGGAACGGCTATCTTCAGACAAAATAGACATCAGCTATCTTTCGGACAAAATGTGCATGAGCAATTCCACACTCTACCGCAAGATGAAAGCACTTACCGGACTTTCCACCAACGAATACGTCCGCAAGATAAGGATGAAACACACCGAGCAATACCTGCTGGAAGGCAAATACAACATTTCGGAAATAGCATTCAAGGTAGGTATAAACAATCCGTTCTACTTCCGGCAATGCTTCAAGGAAGAATTCGGCTGCATACCTTCGGAATATCTGAAGAGATTAAAAGAGACCGGAGAGAAATAAGAGACAAACAGCCCCTTCCTATTAGTCGGGATGCGGACAGCTATTTCAGCTCCAGCTCCATCTTCTTTATCTTTTCCAGCGTATTGCCTGCTTCCATGGAGGGGAATACTTGAAGCACGCGTTGCAGGTATGCCTTAGCTTTGCCGTAGCTATTGGTGAACACGTCGAACAGTCCGTTGCGATAGCATGCATACTGCATCCTTGTGGGGGAAGTTATCTTTTTATAGTCTTCTTCAAGCTTCTTCTTGTCCTTCTCGGCCTGGAGATAATAATAATTCCCCAAGAAGATATTGGCCTGGAGATTGTCGGCATCCAGCATCAATACCTTTTCATAGGTTTTCAAGGCATCTTTCTCCTGTCCCCGCATCATTTCCATCTCGGCACAAGAAACAAGTGCAGGCACATCTTTAGGATGACGCTGCAAGAACTCCTTATAGAAGAGATAGGCTTTATCGTAATTTCGCATTTCCTTGTAATGCGCAGCCAGCACATCTGCAAAGCGGGGAGCCACCTCACTATTCTTGTCCACATTGGTCCAATAGAACATTTCCGTACGGTCCACACCGGCATCTGCCGACTGACGGAACAAGCTTACGGCATAATCATCCTTGCCTCCGGACAACGCCTCGGAAACCTTCTGCAACAGTTCACCCGCCGACTGCGCGGAAACCGGCAACGGCAACATCAGAAACAAAGAGAAAAGTAAAGTTAAGGATTTCATTCTTAAAGTATATAATAGTTTAACAGTCTGAATCATCTCCATGGAAATGCACCTACAAATTTACGCACTTTCACTGCAAACATCAACAAAATATAGTTAGAAACTGTTTTGATTTTCTTTTTTTTAGGTTTCCTCAGCATCTTCCGGGCTTGTTTTCGGTCTTTTTATCTCTTTTTCTACGTAACTTTGCCAGTCTTATGAAACAAGCGTTACCAATGAAACCCAGAGACAGACAAATCCTGCAAATAGCCTTGCCTTCCATCGTATCAAACATCACCGTTCCTTTGCTTGGACTGATTGACGTAGCCATTGTCGGACACTTAGGCTCACCGGCCTATATCGGCGCCATTGCCGTAGGCGGAATGCTGTTCAACATCATCTACTGGATTTTCGGTTTCCTGCGCATGGGTACCAGTGGAATGACCTCGCAAGCATTCGGCAAACGGGATTTGCCGGAAGTTGTACGTCTGCTGATACGTTCTGTAGGCATAGGATTGGCGGTGGCGTTCTGCCTCATCCTGCTGCAAACGCCTATCAGACAAGGCGCTTTCTTTCTCATCCATCCCACAAACGAAGTCAGGGAGATGGCAACGCGCTATTTCCACATCTGCATCTGGGGGGCACCTGCCATGCTGGGACTATACGGACTCACGGGATGGTTCATCGGTATGCAGAATTCACGTATTCCCATGTATATAGCCATCACACAGAACATGGCCAATATCATTGCCAGTCTCAGCCTAGTCTATCTATGCGGAATGAAAGTAGAAGGGGTAGCCCTGGGGACATTGATTGCCCAGTATGCCGGTTTCCTGATGGGGCTGGCACTCTGGGTACGCAATTATGGAAAGTTGCAGAGATACTGGGAAATTAAGAATTATAAATTAAGAATTAAAGGGAAAGAAGGGACAGGTATCTGGGAGAAAGGGGCGATGCTCCGGTTCTTCCAAGTGAACAGGGATATTTTTCTGCGTACCCTTTGCCTGGTGACCGTCACCCTGTTCTTTACTTCGGCGGGAGCTTCGCAGGGCGAAATCATTCTGGCCGTCAACACGCTGCTGATGCAGCTCTTCACTTTGTTCTCGTATGTAATGGATGGTTTTGCCTACGCAGGCGAGGCCCTGAGCGGCAGATACATAGGCGCACGCAACCGGGAAGCCCTTACAGACACCGTCCGGCATCTCTTTGGATGGGGAGTGGCAATGGCAGTTCTCTTTACACTGGTCTATGCGCTGGGAGGTAATGCTTTCCTCGGGCTATTGACAGATGACAAAGAAGTGATAGCGGTTGCCGACACCTATTTCTACTGGGCGCTTGCCGTTCCTGCCGTCGGTATAGCCGCTTTCATCTGGGACGGCATCTTCATCGGCGCCACCGCTACGCGCGGAATGCTATTGTCCATGGCCGCAGCAGCCGTCAGCTTCTTCGTCTTGTATTATGGACTACGTCCCGTCCTGGCGAACCATGCGCTGTGGCTTGCTTTCCTCGCCTACCTCCTGATGCGGGGAGCGGTGCAGACAGGATTGAGCCGGGGGATGATAAGGAAAGCGTTTCGGTAGAATCACTATCTTTTTTTGAACACAAAATTACCGATTACCATGCATCAAAGCAAACGACAAGGCTGTTTTGGCTTAATGTAACGTAAACTCAATATAATTTAAAACAATTTTTACTGTCCGTCATTGACAAATCGCAGGTCAATGGCAGAGTTCTTCTGATAAAAACAGCATTTCATAGTTAGGAGCAAAAGCATTGGTAATAAGCTTATTGAAGAGAAAATACCGAGAACATTCAATCTGTGCCGCATTTTCTTGAAATTCCATTAAAATAGTGGTGAGATTATACTCATTTTCAGAAAATAAATTGTATATTTGAAAATCAGTTAATTTAATAGTAAATATTATGAAAACAATCTCTGTTATTCGCCTCTTCATTATCTACATGTTAGCTGCATGTACTATTAGTTGCAACTCTAATGTTCCATCGTTAGAAGAGCCTAAAGATACAGCTCCTCATCTAAATGAGTCTGACAGTTTGGCCATGGTCAATATATACAAAAAGATTGGACCTTGGGGCTATGATTGGGATTTGAAAGATATTCAAACATGGGGTGGAGTGGACATAGCTTTGGAAACTTCAACCAACCAATACCGTATTGTTGGATTTAACTATTATGGAAGTTTTAGCGGGGAATTTCCCGATGATTTCAGAAAGTTGACAGAATTACGAGTCCTTGGACTTGGCGGTGGAACTTTGTCAGGACAAATACCCTCTTGGATAGGTGAATTGACGAATTTAATTTATCTTTACATAGGATTTAACCAGATAAGTGGACCTATTCCACCCGAAATAGGAAAATTAACTAATTTAGAGCAACTTACTATCGGAAATAACTTCGTGAATGGTCCGTTACCCGAAGAACTGGGGAATCTTGCAAACTTGCAGAAACTCGTTATCTGCGACACAAAAGTTAGCGGTTCTATTCCCAAATCGCTAGGTAAATTGGATAAAATAAAGAATATAGTTTTTCACAATAACCAATTATCGGGAGAATTTCCGATAGAAATATTAAAATATGGAGTTTATATAGGTTGCTGGAACAATAATATAACTAAGCTGTCTTTTGATGCATGGAAAGATGAACCGAGAATCAGTCCTCCCGATTTGCAGGGAAATCGTCTGTCCGGCGAACTTCCGGAATGGGTCTTTAACACGAAGAACTGGCACTCACTTAAATTTCACGTAAGCAAGCAACAAGAAGGTTATGGTTACACTAATTATAAGGAGGACTAACTCATGAAAAACTTAATTCTATTAATTGCTTGTTTCTCATTACTTAGTTGTGAGAAATCTATGGATAACCTGGAAATGGCAGAACAAAGTAAGTATTCTGCTGATACAAGAATGGAAGCACGAACGGAATGTTTGTTGGAAGTTTCCGTAACTTATGGCCAAATGCCGGTGTCGGAAATAATGAGGGTGCCTATTTCGTAGAGAGTGGTTTTGATTTTAGTATGGTTTGCGCTATCTTTGCAGCGCTATGACCGATATAGATATGACCATACATCAGGAAAACGCGCTGCACATCAAGAACATGGTGTGCAACCGCTGCATCATGGCAGTGAAAAGCCAGCTCGAAAGTTTAGGTCTGCAACCCGAATCAGTAGAACTGGGCATTGCCATACTGCCTGAGAAAGTAACAGACAAGGTCTACCAAACGGTAAAGGATGCGCTCGAACCTCTCGGTTTCGAACTGATTGACGACAAAAAGTCGCAAATGACAGAATTGATAAAGAATGCCATTATCGAACTGGTACACTATCATGACAATAAGCTGAAGGTTAATCTATCCGATTATCTGGCTTCCAGATTCCACCGGGATTACAGTACGTTGAGCAAGTTTTTTTCTGAAGCAACCAACACTACCATCGAGAAGTATCTCATAGCCCAAAAGATAGAGCGTGTCAAAGAACTATTGGTGTACGGTGAACTGTCGCTGAACGAGATTGCCGATAAACTGAATTACTCCAGTACCGCCTACCTCAGTTCACAGTTCAAAAATGTAACGGGGCTAACTCCCAGCCACTTCAAGAAGATGAAAGAAAACAAAAGAAAGTCACTTGACGAGGTATAAAGCACCCACAGCATAAAGTTCCCTACCAAAATTCTATAAATTAAATCCGGAATACCATAATCTTTCGCCAACTTCTTTGGCGTATCTTTGTTCTTCAATTTATTGACGAAACTTCAAAACAACATAATTGTCATGACAGACAAGAATATCGTTCAAGAGACATTTCCCGTATTGGGAATGAGTTGTGCATCGTGCGCAGTACGGGTAGAAAAGACACTGAATCGGCAATCCGGTGTCAAAAAAGCAACCGTAAACTACGCTTCGGCAACAGTTACCGTAGAATACATCCCCCGGAATTGCTCTTCCGAAGTATTGCAGCAAGCCGTGCAAGCCGCCGGATATGACTTGTTGATAAACCAGGACACCAACACGCTCGAAGAGGCAGAAGAAGCCCACAACAAGAAATTCAATGCATTGAAATTCCGTACGGCCTGGGCCGTCATCCTGTCCGTGCCCGTTGTCATCATAGGTATGTTCTTTATGGATATGTCCTATGCCAATCCCATCATGTGGGCATTGTCCACTCCCGTTGTCTTCTGGCTGGGACGGGGATTCTTCAGCAGCGCCTGGAAACAGTTGCAGCATGGCAGCGCCAATATGGACACACTGGTAGCCATCAGTACGGGGACTGCCTATCTGTTCAGTCTGTTCAACATGCTCTTCCCTAACTTCTGGCTGTCCAGAGGCATCCATCCGCATGTATATTTTGAGGCGGCAAGTGTCATCATAGCCTTTATACTGCTGGGCCGCCTGCTGGAAGAAAAAGCGAAAGGAAACACCTCAACCGCCATCAAGAAACTGATGGGGCTCCAATCCAAGACTGCGACCATCATCGTAGATGAAGGACACGCTGTCCCTCACTCTTCCTTTGAGCGCGTTATCCCTATTGAGCAGATTCGCCCCGGCGACATCGTATTGGTGAAACCCGGAGAACGGATTGCCGTGGACGGCATCGTGACGGAAGGTACCTCCTACGTGGACGAAAGCATGCTGAGCGGTGAACCGGTAGCAGTGCCCAAGCATAAAGACGCCAAGGTCTTTGCAGGGACCATCAACCAGAAGGGTAGTTTCCGCTTCCGGGCAGAGAAGATCGGCACGGATACATTGCTGGCAAAGATTATACACATGGTGCAGGACGCGCAAGGAAGCAAGGCACCGGTGCAGCAGCTGGTGGACA
The DNA here is from genome assembly GCF_013373675.1 of Bacteroides sp. L10-4. Lineage (NCBI taxonomy): Bacteria > Pseudomonadati > Bacteroidota > Bacteroidia > Bacteroidales > Bacteroidaceae > Bacteroides > Bacteroides sp. L10-4. Next base: position 3,288 of record NZ_JABXJH010000028.1, on the reverse strand, counting down.
AGATAGCCGGGATATTCGTGCCTACCATTATAGGCATCGCAGTGCTTGCCTTCATCGCATGGATGCTGCTGGACGAAACCGGCGGATTCACCCACGGATTGCTGGCATTTGTCACGGTGGTCATCATCGCCTGCCCGTGTGCACTGGGACTGGCTACTCCTACCGCCATCATGGTAGGCATCGGCAAGGGAGCCGAAAGGGGCATTCTGATAAAAGATGCCGAAAGCCTGGAGATTGCCAAAAAGATAGACACCGTGGTGCTCGACAAGACCGGAACAGTGACCGAAGGGAAACCGGTAGTCAGCAAGCTGATATGGAACACGCAGGCAATGACGCCCGATACTGACGCCACTGCGGGCAATGCGCTGCCGGATATTTTCTATAGTCTGGAAAAGCTCTCGGAACATCCGTTGGCAGATGCCGTGGTGAACCACCTCAAGGAGTCCGCCTCCATAGACATTCAAGACTTTGAAAGCATCACCGGAAAAGGCGTGAAAGGACAGGCACAAGGCCGGACCTACCTCGCCGGAAACCGGAAACTGCTGGAAGAGAACCGGATTGCCGTCAGTCAGTCCCTTCAGGAAGAGGCCGCCCGGCTGACAGTGAAAGCACAGACCGTCATCTGGTTTGCCGACGGAGAAAACGCACTGGCAATAGCCGGAATCACAGACCGGATAAAGGAAACTTCCATCCGTGCCGTCAGCGAGCTGCGCGCCGCCGGCATCGAAGTCCACATGCTGACCGGAGACAATGAAGCCACCGCCCGCGAAATTGCCCGCAAAGCAGGCATCGCGCATTATCAAGCGAGTGTACTGCCGCAGGACAAGGCAGCCTTTATCAGCCGGTTACAAGCAGAAGGCCGGAAAGTGGCGATGGCGGGCGACGGCATCAACGACAGCGCCGCCCTTGCCCAAGCCGACTTAAGCATCGCCATGGGTGGAGGCAGCGACATCGCCATGGACGTAGCCAAAATGACTATCATCTCCTCCGATCTGACAAAAATACCGGAAGCCCTCCGGCTGTCCCGTCTGACAGTCCGGACCATCCGGCAGAATCTCTTCTGGGCATTTATATATAATATAATAGGTGTACCCATTGCAGCCGGAATACTCTATCCCGTCAACGGCTTTCTGCTGAACCCGATGATAGCCGGCGCAGCTATGGCATTCAGCAGTGTCAGCGTAGTAAGTAACAGCCTGCTGCTAAAACGGAAAAAGATACATAAAGGAGAAGAAAACAAAAAAGTTGAACCACCAACAGAAACAATCATGAAAAAAGAATTCAAGGTAGAAGGCATGATGTGCAACCATTGCCGCATGCATGTAGAGAAAGCATTAAACAGTATGGAGGGCGTACACGCCACCGTAACCCTGGACCCTCCGGTAGCCACCATAGAGTTTTCAGACGGAGAAAAGACTCTCGAAGAATTGCAAAAGACGGTGACGGAAGAAGCCGGTGACTATACACTGAAGGCATAAGGATAGAATTCATACGGTTTTCATACAGAAAAGAGAAAGGAAACCAAAGTAAATATCTACCTTTGCGCGCTAATTTACAGATAAAGATATGAACGCAAAAGCCAAAGGATATATTTTGGGTTCCATCGCCGCAGCTTCCTACGGTATGAATCCATTGTTTGCCCTCCCGTTGTACAAAGCCGGCATGAATCCGGACTCGGTACTCTTTTTCAGATACCTTTTTGCCATCCCATTGCTGGGCATCATGATAAAAGCGAGAGGGCGAACATTCAAGATACAGCGGAAAGAAACATTTCCGCTTATCATCATGGGATTGCTCGTAGCCCTCTCCTCACTGACGCTTTTTCTGAGCTATAACTACATGGCAGCCGGCATAGCGTCTACCCTGTTGTTCGTCTATCCCATCATGGTAGCTCTTATTATGGCTATGGTTTTCAAAGAGAAGCTGACACTGCAAACTATCGTCTGCATGCTGCTTGCACTGGGAGGAATCGGACTGCTCTATGAAAGTGAGGATGGCAGCACGCTGAGCCTGATAGGTACACTGCTGGTTTTCGCTTCTTCCCTTTCCTATGCCATATACATCGTGGGCATCAACCAGACATCGTTGAAGAATGTGGCTACGCTTAAAGTCACCTTCTATGTTCTTCTTTTCGGCCTGTCGCTTTTTGTGGCACGCCTGCTCTATTCCGGAGTACTGAACACACCGGACCAGTGGTATCTGTGGGGTAATCTGCTTGCATTGGCTGTCTTTCCCACCGCCATCTCCTTCCTCTGCACCACCGGTGCCATCCAATATATCGGTTCCACCCCGACCGCCATTCTCGGCGCATTGGAACCCGTGACGGCCATCTTCTTCGGAATCACCGTCTTTGGAGAAGGCTTGACTGTCAGAGAAAGCGTCGGACTGGTGATGATTATCGTAGCCGTAACACTCGTCATCGCAGGGGGAAACATCACAAGTCATCTGGTCCGTTTCAGGAAACTGTTTCCAAGACTCCCGATGATAAGAAGCAAGAAAAGCAACTAATGCGAATCAGTAGCTGAAACCGGCCCATTTTACTTGCATTATTGCGCTTCCACATCTTTCACCCTTTTCTGAAACGCCCTATCCATCGGCATTTCCGGTGAAACTTCTCTTCCCTTCGGAGACTGGCGGTGAAAGCCCTCTCCGGCATGTCTGACAGACTCCGGTGTCTGTCGGGCTGAACACAAGTGTCTGTCAAATTAGACACAAGAGTCTGTCAACCTGCTGTATTCAGTTGTCAACTTCAGGATGCCCAAGTAGAGGTTTACACGCTCCAAGTAGAGGTTGTCCGTCCGGCTTCCGAGTGACAGAGCGTGTACAATTGCTTCCGGATTCGGTATGTATAGTACGCTTTTTTCATTTACAGGAGTTAAAAAACAATACTTTTATGACTACATACGCGATAGTATCGGCTCTAATTTCTTTAACTCCTCACGGAACGGTGCAAAGTGATAACTCCTGTAAATGAAAAAGCCATGAGCATAGAAGATTTTACCCGATTTTTCCTCCACTCTTTAAATGTTTACATTATCTTTGCGTACAAACAAAGTATAACAAAACCTACCCGTTGGTTGAATTAAAATTCTAAATATTTACAAATGAAAAAGTTGCACAATTTGCGGATTATTATTAAATTAGTGGTAACCACACCGTTAACTACTATTGCACTGCTTATGCGCAACTTCATAGCAAATTTCGTCAGAATCCTCGGAATCTGCAAGGATTTTGCCGGAAATCGAGTTAATGAACATGGAAACGTACCCAGGTGCGGTGTTGTTCCCA